>JAJYJR010000136.1 GCA_021789355.1 Chloroflexota bacterium
CGGTGGCGACTCGTACGGCCCGGACCGGCTCGCCGGGGCGAGGGACGAGCTCCACGGATCGGCGTCGCGCGCGGCTACAGGTCGCGGTCGAGCGGGATCCCGAACGGCGCAGCCGGCGCGCGGTCGAGCTCGCCGCGCCCGAGCGCCTCGTCGAGGATCGCCGGGTCCATCGTGCTCGATTCCGCGGCACCTGGGAACGTCCCGGCCACCACGTCGGCCGAGTACGCCCGCGCCGCCTCGAGGATCGTCTCCCGGAGGTGCGCGTACGGGCGCGCGTGCCGTGGCACGAACGATCCGAGGCCGAGCAGGTCGGTCACCACCTGGACCTGGCCGCTGCAGCCCGGGCCCGCGCCGATCCCGATGGTCGGAATGCGGAGCCGCTCCGTGATCGCGGCCGCGAGTGGCTCCGGCACGAGCTCCAGCACGATCGCGAACGCGCCCGCCTCCTGGACGGCGATCGAATCGGACAGCAGCCTCTGGGCTGCCTCTCTCGTCTTGCCCTGCACCCGGACCTTGCCGCCCATGCCCAGCTTGGCCTGCGGCGTCCAACCGATGTGCCCCATGACGGGGATGCCGGCGCGGACGATGGCCTCCATGTTCCGGGCCGACCGGACTCCGCCCTCGGCCTTGACCGCCTGCGCTCCGCCCTCGCGCAGGAAGCGTCCCGCGTTCTCGCGGGCCTGGTCGGGGGTCTCGTACGAGAGGAACGGCAGGTCGGCGACCACCAGCGCGCGTTCCGAGCCCCGGACCACGGCCTTGGTGTGGTGCAGCATCTCCTCCATCGAGACGCGCAGCGTGGACTCATAGCCGAGCATCACCTCGGCGACCGAATCTCCGACGAGAAGCATCGGGACGCCGGCCTCGTCGAGGATCCTGGCGGTGGGGTAGTCGTAGGCGGTCAGCATCGGGATCCGCTGGCCGTCGGCGTACAGCTTGGCGATGTCCTGGATCGTCAGCCGGGCGCTGCTGCCCGTCGCGCTCATTGCCGCACCTCCGTGGCTGACGCCGATGTTGCCACATCCCCGGGATCTGCCGGCTCGCCGGCCGCGAGGAGCGCCGCCACCCGGTCGAGCAGCCGGTCGGCGACGTCCCGCTTGGACATGAGGGGCCATGGTTCCGGGGCACGCCCCGGGGACACGATGGTGACCCGGTTGGTGTCTACCCCGAAGCCGGCGCCGGGTTCCAGCACGTCGTTCGCCACGAGCAGGTCCACGCCCTTGCGCCGCGCCTTCTCCGCGGCGCGCTCGAGCGACCCGGTCTCGGCGGCGAAGCCGACCAGCACGGGCCGGCGAAGCCGCTCCCGCACGACCTGGGCGGCCTCCGCCAGGATGTCCTCGGTCGGCTCGAGTTCCAGGACGGGGGCCTGGTCGCGGGTCAGCTTCGTGGACGCCTGGCGCCTGGGACGGAAGTCGGCGACGGCGGCCGCCATCATCAGGGCGTCCGCGCCGGGGAGCGCCTCGAGCACGGCGGTGCGCATGGCCGCCGCCGTCGGCGCGGACACGATCGATGCGCCCGGCGGGAGCGGGACCGAGGTCTGGCCCACGACGAGCGTGACGGTGGCGCCTCGGTCGATGGCCGCCCGCGCGAGCTCGGCGCCCATGCGCCCGGACGATCGGTTGCCGATGTACCGGACGGGGTCGATGGGCTCAGCGGTGCCGCCGGCGGTGACGACGATGCGCCGACCGGCGAGATCGCGGCGGCGGCGGACCGGCGCGCCGATGGCCGCGACCACGGCCTCCACGATGATCTCGGGCTCCGCCAGGCGGCCGTGACCGATCAGCCCGGACGCGAGCGCCCCGGTCGCCGGCTCGACGATCGTGTAGCCGAAGGCGCGTAGTCGTTCGACGTTGGCCGAGGTGGCGGGGTGCGCGTACATCCCGGCGTCCATCGCGGGCGCCACGACCACCGGCGCCTCGGCGGCCAGGCAGGTCGCGGTGATCGCGTCGCCGGCCAGCCCGTTGGCCATGGCCGCCATCCAGTGCGCCGTCGCCGGCGCCACCACGATCGCGTCGGCGCTCCTTGCCGCGACCACGTGCGCGATCCGCCCGTCCGGGAGGAGCTCCAGCGGATCGCGCAGCACGGGGTGGTTGCTCAACGCCTCGAACGTCAGGGGGCCCACGAAGGCGGTGGCCGAGTGCGTCATCAGGACCTGGACGGAGGCGCCCTCCGCGGCGAGGCGCCGCAGCAGCTCCACGGCCTTGTAGGCGGCGATCGACCCGGTGACGCCGAGCAGCACGACGTGCCCGTGAAGGCGACCCGCGGGCGCCCCGACGTTCACGCCCGGCTCCCGGTCGCCGACGCGCCGGCCGGGACGGACGGGGCATCGGGCCGGTCGGGCGGAGCGTCCAACCCCGCGTGAGAGGCCCCCGGCCTCTCGGGCTCCTCCGGCGCCGTCCACGCCGAAGCATCCGCTTCCGCCGCCAGGATCGCCAGTCCGGCCAGCGTGAGGTCGGGATCGATGGCGTCCACGCCCGGCAGCTCGTCGATCCAGGGGAGCTGGCTCACGCCGCCGGTGAGGATGACCTTCACGGCGGTCCCGGTGGTCCCGGCGAGCAGCTCGGCGCGGATCCGGGCCAGCAGCTCACCGGCCAGCCCGAGGTACCCGAAGACCGCCCCGCTGCGGATCGCGCTGACGGTGTCCCGCCCGATCGCATGCTCGGGCCGCAGTGCCTCGACCCTGGGCAGGCGCGCAGTCCGGGCCGCCAGCGCCTCCAGCCCGAGCTCGAGTCCCGGCGCGATCGCTCCGCCCACGAAGGCCCCGTCGGCGGCCACCGCGTCGACCGTGGTCGCGGTGCCGAAGTCGAGCACCATGGCCGGCGTCCCGTACAGCCTGCCCGCCGCGAGCGCGTTGACGAGCCGGTCGGCCCCCACCTCCGAGGGCTGATCGACGCGGACCGGGATCGGGATGTTCGCGACGGTCGCCTCGAGCAGCGGGAGGCCGCGACGGGAGACCGCGGCGGCCAGGGCACGGCCCACCTGGGGCACCACGGTCGCGAGCACGACACGGTCCACGTCCGACAGGCGGGTGCCGTCGAGATCGAGCAGGCGGTCGAGCAGCGACTCCGCCTCGTCGACGGTCACACGGGCCGGCGTGACCGCGCGGCGCGTCCCGGTGACCCGGCCGTCTCGCACCAGCCCGAGCGTGATGTTCGAGTTCCCGACGTCGACCGCGAGCAGCATCGCGGCGATGATACGCCCCGGTCTCCCGCGGGCTTCCGTGCCTTGCTACCATCGACGCGTCCCCGGCGCACGGGGCCCACGCTGGAGGAGCATGTGGCCGCCCTTCCGCCCGCGAAGTTCTTCGTCAACCACGGCGTCGTCGCCAGCCCCACGGATCTCTATCACCTCCTCCGCCCCCTCCTGAAGCAGACGATCGCGTACGCCTATGTCCGCGGCCACGAGGTGGTCGCCCACGGGAGCGGGCCGGTCGAGCGCATCGTGATCGACCGCCCCGACGTGTCGACATACTTCACGCCGCTCTCGGTCTGCCTGAACGTCGACTCCTTCGAGTACCTGGAGTTCGAGACGCGGCCGGACGGCATGGTCACCTACGCGCTGGTCCAGGGAGACGAGCGGGTCGCGGTCACGTACCTGCCGGCGGGGGCCGATCCGGACGATCCGCTGGTGGGACAGCCGACGCTGGACCTGGTGCACGACGAGTACGTGCAGATGGAGCTGGGCGGTCTCGGGGCTACCGGAACGGGAGCGGATCCGGGCCGCGACGGCCGCGAGTAGCGCGCCACCCCCGACGCTCTGTCGACGACCGCGAGGATCGCGCCGCTCCGGCGCCCCGCTGACGACTTCGCCCCAGGCCGCCCGGCTCCGCTCGCCGCGCGTCCCGCCCGTGTACCATCCCCGCGATGTTCGAACGAACCGCGCTGCCCGGCGGGCCGCGCGTGATCACCGTGCGCCTGCCCGGTGCCCGGTCCTTCTCCGCCGTCGCGTACGTTCTCGCGGGCTCGCGCATGGAGTCCCGTGCCGAGTCCGGCATGGCCCACTTCATGGAGCACCTCACGTTCAAGGGGACTGCCGGCTGGCCGTCCACCCGCGCGGTGTCGGAGGCGATCGAGGGGATCGGCGGGACGAGCAACGCCGCCACCGACCGCGAGGCCACCACCTACTGGTCACGCGTCCCGTCCCGCGAAGCCGCGCTGGCCGTGCGGATGCTCGGCGAGCTCGTCACGCGGCCCCTGCTGCGCGAGGAGGACGTCGCCCACGAGCGCACCGTGGTGATCGAGGAGATCCGCTCCTACCGCGACGACCCGGGCGAGTACGTCTTCAACCTGCTCGACCAGGCGGTCTTCGGCGACACCCCGCTGGGCTGGGAGATCGCCGGCGACGAGCAGAGCGTGGCGGCGCTGACTTCCCCGGCGCTGCGCGGGTTCTGGGAGCGCTGGTACAGGCCGTCGAACGTGGTGGTGGCGGCGGCCGGCGACCTCGACCACGACGCGATCTGCGCCATGACGGCCGACGCATTCGGGTCGGATGGGGCGAACGCCGGGGACGGCGGCCGGCCCGAGGGTCCACGCTTCGCGGCCGCGCCCCCGCTGCCGTCTCCGGAGCGCGCCCGCGTCGTGAGCCGGCCCGGCTCCCAGGCGCACCTGTCGATCGCGGTCCCGGGTCTGCGGCGGGACGACCCCGAGCAATGGGCGCTCGAGTTGCTCGACACGATCCTCGGGGAGGGGATGAGCAGCCGCCTCTTCCTGCACCTGCGAGAAGAGGCCGGGCTGGCCTACGACGTGCACTCGTTCCTCACCGACTACGCCGACTGCGGGATGCTCGGGATCTACGCGGGCGTCGATCCGCACGTGCTCGGCCGCGCGCTGGACGCGATCCTTGCCGAGCTGGCCGACCTGCGGGACCGGACCGTTCCCGACGACGAGCTGGCTCGTGCCAAGGCGTATGCGTGCGGGCGGCTCGAGCTGCGCCTCGAGGAGGGCAGGAACCTCGCGTCGTGGCTGGGCGCGCAGGAGGCGCTGCACGAGCGGACGCTGACGCTCGAGGAGGCGGTGGAGGCCATCCAGGCGGTGAGCGCCGACCAGATGCGATCGCTGGCCGGCCGGCTGTTCCGGGACGAGGCATTGTCTCTCGCGGTCATTGCGCCGGGTCGGCGTGGCGGCGCGCTCGCGCAGCGGTTGCGACTGCCGTGACCGAGGAAGACGATCGCATGGACCTGGCCGACGTTGGTCCGCGCCTCCCGCGGGACGAGCCTGCGGCGCCGGCACCCGACGAGACACCCCCAGTCGCCTCGACCGACGACCTGTCGGCGGACTCGGAGCCGGCACCGTCCACCCTGCGGCCAGTTCCGGTCGGTCCCGGCCGAGCCACCGCGCCGCCGTCCGCGGCCGCCGCCTCTCCCTCGGCAAGCCTGAGCGAGGCCCGCCTGGCCTGCGTCCACCTCCGGGTCGGGATGTTCGGGTTGGCCCGCGCGGAGCTGGAGACACTGGCCGCTCGCGGGGGCCTCGACGTGCCGGCGCTGGCCGATCTTGCCGAGGTCCGCTGGCGGACCGGCGACCTGGTCGGGGCAGGCGAGGCCGCGGACGCCTACCTGGAGGCCGGCGGAGAGGAACTCGTGGCCGTATGCGTGGCCGCCGAGGCGGCGGCTGCGGCGGGGCGCATGGCGGATGCCCGCAACCTGGCTGCGCGCGTCCTGGCGCGCGGCCGAGATCGCCTGGACGAGCTGTTCGCCGGTCAGCCACGGAGCAACATCTGGCCGCCGGAGCCGCGGCCGGGAGGTCTTCCGCCCGGCCGCCCCGAAGAAGCGGCAGGACCCGCGCCCGCCCCGGCAGGCACCGCCGCGGTCGCGACGTACGCCTCCGGCGACCTGGCGGACGTCGAGGCCCGGCTCGCGCGAGGGGACCTGGCCGGGACTGCGACGCGCCTCGCGCTCGTGTTGCGCAGCCGACCGGCCCTGGCCCCGGCGGTCCTGGCCATGGCCGACGAGGCGCTGCGGATGGTGAGCCCCGGCCCCGAGGCCGCATCGATCTACCTGGTGCGCGGCGACGCGTACCGCCTCATGGGTCGCGAGACGCTCGCGACGGAGGCGTTCCAGCAAGCGAGCCGGGCGCTTCACGGTGTCCGGGAACCCGAGGAGGGATCGTGATCGAACGCACGCTCGTCCTGGTCAAGCCCGACGGCGTCCAGCGCCTGCTGGTCGGCCGCATTCTCGCCCGATACGAGGAGCGCGGGCTCAAGATCGTCGGGCTGAAGCTGGTCCGGGTCGACCGGGACTTCGCCGAGCGCCACTACGCCGTGCACAGCGGGAAGCCGTTCTTCGCGGGACTCGTCGAGTTCGTCACGTCCGCCCCGCTGGTCGCGCTGGCGCTCGAGGGGCCCGATGCGGTCGCGGTGGTTCGGGCGATGAACGGGGCGACCCGTCCCGACCAGGCCGACCCCGGGACGATCCGCGGCGACCTGGCCCTGGTAACCGCGCAGAACCTGGTGCACGCCTCCGACAGTCCCGAGACGGCGCAGGTCGAGCTCGATCTCTGGTTCCGACCCGAGGAACTCGTCGTATACGAGCGAGAGATCGACCGGTGGGTGCTCGCGCCCGAGGGGGCCTGACCGCCGGCCCGACCCACGACGCTCAGTCCACCGAGGCGAGCACGCCTCCCGCGCGCAGCGACACCACGACGGCAAGGACCGCCGCCAGGAGCGCGAAGCTTGCCGCGATGACCGGCCCGTTCGCCAGCCAGACGGCCGTTGCCGCGTCGCCGGCCCGCGAGAGCGCGCCGCGGCCACCGGCACCCTCGGCGCGCGGTCGCGCGAGGTCGCCGGCGCCCGGCTGACCACCGGCAAGCCTCGTGAGCCGGCCTGGCCATCCGGCGCCCACGGAGCGCGGTCCGCTCGGACCCGCGCCGGGCTCCTCCCGGTCTGATTCCGTCGGCCGTCGCAGTCCCACCCACGCGAGCCGGGCGAACGGCACCAGCCCCAGCCAGGCCGCGGCCAGCATGAGCGACCCCATGAATCCGCCGGTGGCCTGGGTCAGCGAGGAGCGCAGGGTGAAGATGCCCCACCCCGGCAACCCGAACGTTGCGAGGGCCACGCCCAGCAGCCCCAGCGCGAGCAGCGGTGCCCGGCGCGCCCAGCCGTCCAGCCTGTCGAGCCGGGCCGTCCCCCAGGATCCCGCCAGCGCCAGGGTCCACGCCGCGAAGGCGGTTCGGGCCACGGCGTTCGCGGGCAACCAGGTGGTGGCCGCGGCCGGTCCGGCCGGGTCGGCCGTGGCCAGCGCCAGCAGGGCCAGCCCCGCATCGCCGATGAGCGTGTAGGCGAGCACGTGCCGCAGGTCGCCGTGCAGCGTGGCGACGATCGCGCCCCCCACGATGGTCACGAGCGCGACGATCGCGATCAGGGCGCGGACCTCGGCGAGAAGGGGCGTGCCGGCGGCGCCGCCGAAGGCGATCGCCGGGGCGAGCACGCGCTGCTCCCAGGCGACGGCCGCCAGCGCGAACGCCGCCGGCAGCCAGACCGCGCGGGCCGCCACCAGCGCGACGGGGCCGGACGTGGCAGCCCGCGCGACGATCGTGTGCAGCGGCATCGCGCCGAGGAAGATCCCGACCGCGCCAGCGACGAGCAGGAGCGCGGTCGCCACGCCGGTGGGGTCGGGCGCCACGGGCCCAGAGGGCCCCAGCAGCCACGCCATGCCCACCAGCCCGAGGCCGCAGGCGACCGTCGTCACACGCACAGCCCGACTCGCCGTCCTGGCGCCGGTTGCCTCCGGCGCGCCATCGGTCCCCTCCGCCATGACGGGCACCAGCACGACCGCGGCGGCGGTGACGAGCGCGATCGCGATCGGAGGACCGCCCGTGCCCGCGGTCTGGAACTGCGCGTTCGCGCCCGACGGAGGGGTCATCAGCGAGCCGTTCAGCGCCGCGACGCCGGCCGCCAGCGCCGCGACTGCGACCGCCAGGGCGGCCGGCACGCGCGGGCCGGTGGACCGGACCGCGGCCGCGACTCCCAGCAGGAGCAGCATCGACGCCGCCGAGCTGGCCACGACGTCCGCGCCGTGCTGGCCCAGGGCGAAGGTCGCGTCGCCCATCACGACGGTCTTGAGCGGCGGTGCCACGATCGCGACCAGGGCACACGCGCCCAGCCCGACCGCGGCGGCGGCCGCCCCGAGCGGACGGCGCGCCGTGAGCGCCGCAAGGATGGCGGTGACGAGCGCGACCGTGACGAGGATGCCCGCGCTCATGCCGGCCGCCCCGCCGCGATCATCCCCCGGCCCGCCTGGAGCGTGTGCCGCCCGCCGCAGGTGCCGCCTGCGGTACCGGTGCCGCAGGCCCGACTCCGCCGCCGCGGAGGTCCTGCAGCAGCACCTCGCGGGAGGCCGCGGCGGCTCCCACGATCGCCAGTCCCAGCGCCACGATCTCCAGCTGGCCGGGCGTCCCGGCGAGTGCTGCCGCGACGAGGCCGCAGGCATCGAGGACGAGGACCGTTCCGATCGCGGTTCGGAGCGTGTCGCGGCTGAAGGCGGCGAGCGGGACGGCCGCGAAGGCCACGGCGACCCCGGCGGCAAGCGCGGTTGCCGGCCCTCGGCCGGGACCCGCGCTCGGCGCGACCACCCACCCGAGTGCGAGCCCGACCAGCACGAAGGCGGCCTCGGCCCAGCCCCCGAGCGGAAGCGGCGGCAGGAGTGCCGGGCCCTCGCGTTCGGCGAGCAGCAGCAGGTACGTGGCGAGCAGCGCGGTCACCAGCCAGAAGGCCAGCGCCAGCACCGGCGGCAGGGGGGACAGCGCGAGGGGCGAGAGGACCAGGGCAGCGCCCATGCCGAGCACCGCCACCCGCGCCGTCCGCGCCCGCAGGGACGCCGCCACGGCCATCGCGGTGGCGAGGGCCCCCATCCCGGCCAGCGCAGGTTCCACGGCCGGACCCAGGGTCAGGCCGCGCGCGCGAACGCCGCGGAGCGGTCGGCGACGGGAGCGGCCGGCGCGCGCTCGGCGGCCGGAGGGGCCTCGGCGCGGGCGCCCGAGGGGAGGGCAGAGGGCAACGGCAGCGGGCTCAGGTCGGGATACGTCGGCGTGGCCAGGATCTCGAACGTGTGGAGGGGCCAGTACCGCAGCCAGGCCCGACCGATGACGTTCGCGATCGGCACCGGCCCGAACACCCGGGAATCGCTGGAGTTCTCGCGGTGATCGCCCATCACGAAGAGCGAGTTCGCCGGCACCACCCAGTGGTCCTGGCCCCCGAGGGGTTCCGTGGTCTGTCCCGGGAACACGTACGGCTCGCTGATCTCCTGGCCGTTGATGAACACGTGGCCGTTGCGGAGGTCCAGCACGTCTCCGGGCAGGCCGATCACGCGCTTGATGAACGGGGTCGAGCCGGGTGCCGCGCCGGGCGGCATGAAGACCACGATGTCGCCCCGCTTGTACGGGTCGAACCGAGGGGTGAGCTTGTCCACCAGCACGTACTGGTGCGGCAGCAGGGTGTTCTCCATGCTCATCTGCTCGACCTGGTACGGCTGGGCGATGAAGGTCTGGATGACCAGGAAGATGATGAGGGTAAGGACCAGTGTCTCGACCGCCTCCAGGAGGCAGCCGCGCGCGCGCTGGGTCACGCGGGACGGACGTCTCGGATCACAAGGCGGGAGTATAGGCCCAAGCGACGCACGGGGCGGGGAGCGGCTCCGTGGTAAGGTCAGGCCTCGTGTCACGCCACTCCGTCGAGCTCGCCGGGCGCCTCGTTGCCATCGCCGCGCTCTTGCTGATCCTGGCGAACGCCACGCTGGTGGACCGTGTCCCGCCTGCCGTCCAGGCCGTCACGCTCGCCCGGACGACCGGAGACGCCCACGTCGGCCTGACCCACACAACCGTCGACGTGCAGTTCACCAAGGCCGTCGACGAGAGCTCGGCCCAGCTCCACTTCCAGATGGTCCCGGAGGTCCGGGGGACCTTCTCGTGGGACGGCACCCGGACCATGATCTTCACGCCCGCCCAGAAGCTCCCGGTCGCGACGCAGTTCGCGGTGACGATCTCGCCCGGGTTCCGCGACGTGAACGGCAACGTCGCCAACCAGGGCGCGACCACCTTCACGTTCCGGACCATCGGGCTCCCGGCACTCACCTCCAGCATCCCCGCCGCCGGCGCGACCGACGTCGCGGTCGACTCGACGATCACGCTGACGTTCGACCGGCTGATGGACGTCGGCGCGACGCAGGCTGCGATCAGCATCCTGCCGTCGACGCGCTTCCGCGCCACCTGGAGCGGCCTGACGGTCACGCTGTCGCCGCTCGACCCACTCGCCTTCGGTACGCACTACATCGTGACGGTGTCCGACCTCGCGGCCGACACCGACGGCAACTCCCCGGCCGGACCGATCGCCGTGGACTTCACTACGGTCAGCGCCGGCCTCGGGTTGCTGAAGACCATCCCCGCCGACGGCTCGGCCGGGGCGCCCGTGAACGGCCCCATCGCGATGCTGTTCGACGGCCCGATCGATCCCGGGAGCATCAGTGGGCTGGTCCAGGTCACCCCGCCCGCCCCCGGCGAGCTGCGGGTGGAGACGGTGCCGGACGACGTGCCGGGGGACACGCCGCCCGCCAGCGTCCTCGTGTACCAGCCCTCCGCGCCGCTGGCGCCGCACACCACGTACACCGTGGAACTGCTGGATGGCGTCCAACGCGCCGGCGACCCGAGCGTGGTGGCCGCGGGGCGGACCTGGTCGTTCACCACGGGCGCCCCCACCGACTCGCTCCAGAACCAGGTGCTGTTCCTCTCCGCGCGCACCGGCGTCCGCAACCTGTGGGCGATGAACCCGGACGGCAGCAACCCCAGGCAGCTGACGGACGAGCTTGCGCCGGTGACGGCCTACGACGTCACCGCCGACGGGAAGCGGGTCGTCTACGCGTCGGGCGGCCTGGTCGAGACGTTCAGGCTCGGCGATTCGAACCCTACCGTCCTCACCCCGGGCGACGCGTTCGAC
>JAJYJR010000137.1 GCA_021789355.1 Chloroflexota bacterium
CCGCGATCTCGCGCCGCGCGAGTGGCCGTTCGGCCACGAACAGGAGCGCCTCCAGCTGCGCGGTCGTGAGTTCGGGCGGCTCGAGCGGCAGGGTCACGCGAAGTCCTCCAGCGTTTCGTCGATCGGAGCGGCAGCCGGCGCCCCAGGTCCATCCGCGGACTCGAGACGCTGGCACCGGATCGGCCCCCACGGGCGATCCTGCGCCACCGCGATCTCGCGCCGTTTGACCAGCTCCAGCATGGCCAGGAACGTGACGGCCGCCACCACCCGGTCGCCGGCGCCGCCGATGAGCTCCTGGAGCACCACCACCGGCGCGCGCCGGATCGCCTCGCGGATCGCGTCGGCGCGTTCGGCGAGCGTGATCGTGCGCCGCACGAGCTCGGGCGGCGGCTCGGCGGGGGGCGCCAGCCGGGCCACGCCCCGCAGCGCGGCTGCCAGCGACCGGGGGTCCAGCGGAGGCTCGGTGGGAGGTCGGGCACCCGCTGCTCCGGCGGCCCCGGCGACCGACGGTTCGCGCCGGACGAGGGGGCCGTGGGTGAGTGCCCGATCCCGCAGCCAGGCGCCGGCATCGCGGTAGGCCCGGTACACGACCAGCCGGCGACGCAGCTCGGCCTCGGGATCCGGCCCCTCATCGGCGAGAGCGGCCGGCTCGCCGGCCGGCTCCCGCGGGAGCAGCGCGCGCGACTTGATCAGGATGAGCTGCGCGGCGACCGCCACGAACGCGCTGAGGTACGGCAGCCGGTCTCCGGCGAGCCCCCCCATCGCCTCGAGGTAGGCGCTCGCGAGGGCGCCGAGCGGGACGGTCAGCACGTCGAGCTGCCTCGCCTCGATCAGGGAGAGCAGGAGCGCGAGCGGCCCGTCGAATGCCGCCGGATCGGCGTCCCCGTCGGCGGTGGGCCCGGGCCCGGTGCCGGTCGGCAGGTCCTGGCGCGCGGGTTCGCCCGCCTCGCGCACGCTGCCCAGCCGGACACGGGTCGCGTGCTCCGGCCGCCGCCCCTCACCGAACGTCACGGCGATCGGGGCGGAAGGGGGGCCGCGCCGGCCCGTCGGACGGACCATGTCAGCTCGCCTCGTCCGCGCGGTGGAGCGCCTCGCCGGCCGCGTTCACGGGCGCCGATTGGCGCCGGATCAGGTCCGCGGTGCGATCCGGGCAGCCCGCCCGCAGCGCGAGTTCGGCCGATGCGTCGGGGTGACGGTCCAGCCGCTCGAGCGCCGGCCGGAACCCGGGCAGCAGCGCCGCCGCACGTCGGGGCAGCGCGCCGTACCGTTCGGCGAGCGACCACGCCACGCGCGGCCCGAGCCCGGTGTACCCCTTCCCGGCGTCGTGAAAGAGGCCGGCCAGCAGCACGTCGTCGTCCACCCAGCCTTCGGCACGGAGTCGCCTGACCACGTCGAGCCCGTGCCGGCGGTCTGCCGGATGCATCGACGCAAAGAGTTCCTGCTGCGCCGGAGAGAGCCAGGCGGCCAGCTCGCGGCGCTCCTCGGACCGCTCGCGGGCGTGCAGGTGCGTGGCGAACTGGCGGACCTTAGCCGCCCACCAGGAAGGCGTAGATGTGCTCCCCGATCGGGCTGATGACCGGTGCTCCGACCAGGAAGAGCACAACGATCAGCAGGAACCCGTACTGCTCGTACTGGCGGATCTGCCATGCCGTCCGCGGGCTCACGGCCCCGAGCAGGACCTTGTAGCCGTCGAGCGGAGGGATCGGCAACAGGTTGAAGACGAACAGGAAGACGTTGATCAGCACCAGGTAGTTGAGGATGTACCAGAGCATCAGTTCGGGCTGACCGGCACTGGGGTCCAGCAGGTTGAACGCGGTGGTCATCCGCACGGCGATCGCGACGAGCGCGGCCATGATGAGGTTCGAGACCGGTCCGGCGGCCGCCACCATCGCCTCGCCCCGGTGCCCGCCCTCGAGGTTGCTCGGGTTCACCGGCGTGGGCTTGGCCCAGCCGATGAACATGCCGCCCACCACCGCGCTCAGCACCAGCAGCCCCCCGCCCAGCGGGTCGAAGTGCACTCGCGGGTCGAGCGACAGCCGGCCGAGGTGGCGCGCGGTGTGGTCCCCGAGCCGATCGGCGGCCAGCGCGTGGCTGAACTCGTGCACGGGAAACCCGACGAGCAGGATGATCGCGACCGCGATCAGGGACGCGAGGAGCTGCGAGTTCACGCGACCTCCGGCTGCCTGAGACGACCGACACATGGTACCGGGCGCGACAGGCAGGGGCACGCCAGCGTCCGACTGCGGCCCGCCGGGGATGCTGCGACCGAGCCGCCCCAGGACTGCGGGAGCTCGAGGTCGCGTCCGTCGCCTATCTGCTCACCAGGCGGCGGGTGGAGCCGACCTGATCCTCGTCGCCTCGGATGCGGACGTAGAAGATCACATCGCGGGGCCGACCTTCCCGATCCAGGTCCCACGCCCGACGGACCCCCTCACGCACGAAGCCGGCCCGCTCAGCGACGCGTCCTGACGCGTCGTTCTCGGGATCGGTGTAGAGGTCAAGGCGGATGGCGTGCGTCGTGGCGATGGTCCAGTCGGTGATGAGCCGGAGCGCCCGAGTTGCCGCGCCGCGGCCGCGTGCCTGCGGTGCCAGCCAGTACCCGAACGCGGCCCGATGACCGGAGGGTCCGTGCCGCGCGATCGAGCCGAGAAGCTGGCCGCTCGCAGCGTCGACGATCGCGAACGACCGCTCATCGGCGGTCTCCCAGTCGCGGCGGCGGGTCTCCACGAACGAGCGCGCATCGGCCTCGGTGTATGGCTGCGGAATGGGCAGGAAGCGCGTGATCAGCGGGTCCTGGCAGGCCGCGAAGACGGCGGGCGCGTCGTCGGGCCGCCACGGGCGCAGCGTCACCACGCCGTCTGTGAGCGTGATCTCGTGATCCAGGACCACCGCCCGTGTCCTCCTGCGCGACTGCGTTCCTATCCTCGGGGGAACCAGCCGCGGCTGCAACGCTCCGGGGTCGAGCCGCGAGACTGTTCCAGGCGCCGGCCCGCAGTCAGAGCCGGGCGAGCAGCTCCGCCTTCTTCCTCTCGAACTCCTCGGGTGTGATGGCCCCGCGGTCGCGCAGGTCGGCCAGGCGCGCGAGCGTGGACATGGTCTGCTCGGAGTCGGCGGCGGATCCGCCCGGTGCGTCACCCGGACGCGACGAGGACGTGCCCACGGGTTGCGCGGACGGCGCTGCCTCGGGCGATCCGGGCCGCGGCTGCGCGACCGGGGTGTCCTGCCAGTCCGCCCGCAGGGGCGGACTCGGCGCGCGCGCGACCTCGATCTCCAGCGCGTGCTTCTGGTTCAGCATCTCGCGCTTGAAGTCGGCGGCCTGCGCCAGCATGTGGAACCGGTCGATCGCCGACTCGGACGCGGTGAGGACCTCCAGGTCGCCGTAGCGGAGAATCCGCCCAAGGACGTTCTGGGACAGGACCGCGTCGTTGATCTTCTCCAGGGACGAGTCGGCGGCGCGCTTGTTGAGGATCCCCTCGACCTGCACCACGCGGCGGTTCGTGACGACGTAGTCCTGGGCCCTCCACGCGAGCACGTGGTACGCCGCGAGCGCCAGGCCCGCGACCAGCGCCAGCAACGCGACCACCGAGAGCGCGGACCCGATCGTCTGCCCCGGGTCGGTGCCGCCCCTCAGGAAGAGCCCGACGACCAGCGCGAGGAGCCCGATCACCATCAGGACCCAGGCACGCCTGCCCTCGACGATCGGCGCCAGCCAGTGCTGTCGCGCCCGGCGCACGATGATCTCGCCGTCCGCCAGCAGTGAGTCCGTGTACCGCATCGCCCTGACCCTCCTGCCTCAGGCGCGCGGATGGGCCCGCGCGTAGACCTGCCGGATCCGTTCCCCGGTCAGGTGCGTGTACAGCTGCGTCGTGCCAATGCTCGCATGTCCGAGCAGCTCCTGGACGACGCGCAGGTCCGCGCCGCCCTCGAGGAGATGCGTGGCGAAGCTGTGCCGCAGGGTGTGGGGCGTGACGTGCTGCGTGAGCCCCGCCAGGGCCGCCGCCCGCTGGATCGCCCGCCAGGCGGCCATGCGCCCCATCCTTGCGCCTCGCGAGCCGACGAACAGCGGGTCGCCCGGGGAGGAGGCCGCGGGGCCGGCGGGACCGCTCACGTCGCCGGAGCCGGCGGCGGCGCGGCGTCGGCGGGCCCCGGCGTGAACGCGGCCTCGGGCCCGCGACAGCCACGCGGGGCGCACTTCGTCGAGCCACCGCCCCAGCGCGTCGAGGGCCGGCTCGCCCACGGGCACGAGGCGCTCCCGGTCGCCCTTGCCGATCACGCGAACGTAGGCGCCCTCGAGCGACAGGTCGTCCAGGTCGAGGCCGAGCGCCTCGCCGATGCGCAGGCCGCAGGCGTACAGCAGCTCGAGGAGCGCCCGGTCCCGGACCGCCGCGGCGTCGCCCTCGGTCAGGGCCGGTCCGTCCGGCGGCGGCACCGCCGCCAGGAGGCGCTCGACCTCGTCGCGGTCCAGGACGTCGGGGAGCCGGCGCGTCTGTCGGGGCAGCTCGAGCGCGCCCGCGACGTCGACGTCGATCCGTTCATCGCCGTAGGCGAACCGGTAGAACGCACGGATCGCGGCCGCCTTCCGCCGGTGGCTCGACGGTCGCAACGAGCGCGGCGGGCTCGCGAGGTCCGCGAGGTAGCGCCTGGCGGGCTCGGCGCTGGTGGCCCAGGAGGCGATCCCCCCGGCGGATCCCGCGAAGGCCCGCAGGTCCCCGGCGTACGAGCGGATGGTCAGCGGCGACAGCCCGCGCTCGACGCGCAGGTGCAGCAGGTACGCGTCGATTGCACGGAGGAGGTCCGCCGGGGGCTCGCGGGCCGGAACGGGCGCTCGTTGCCCTCTGGTCACGCCCCGGGCGCTCGATCCGCGGTCGCGCGCTCCAGCAGCTCCAGCGCGGCGGCTCGAGCCGCGGGCCCGCCGCCCTCGCCGCCGAGCATCAAGGCGAGCTCCGCGATTCGCTCGTCGCCGTCCAGCCGGCGCACCTCGGTGACCGTGCGGCCGTCCCGCTCGCGCTTCTCGATGCGTACGTGCGTGTCGGCGTGCACGGCGATCTGCGCCAGGTGCGTCACGCACAGCACCTGGTGATCGCGGGCCAGGCGCCGCAGGCTCCGCCCCACCCGCTCCGCCGAGCGCGCCCCGATCCCCGCGTCGATCTCGTCGAACACCAGCGTGGGCGTGGCATCGGCCGCGGCAAGCACCTCCTTCACCGCCAGCGAAACCCGCGAGAGCTCCCCACCGGAGGCGATCCGTGCGAGCGGCATGGCCGGCTCTCCCGGGTTCGGGGCGATCAGGAACTGCACCGCCTCGGCGCCGGTGACGCCCAGCTCACCCGGCACCAGCGCCACGTCGAGCCGTGCCTGGCGGAACCCCAGAGTCTCGAGCGCGCGCGACACCGCCGCGGCGAGCTGCTTCCCGGCACCCCGGCGGGCCGCTGTCAGCGCCGCCGCCGCCTCGCGGGCGACGGCCTCCAGCCGCACGTCGTCGGCCGCGCGCGCCGTCCGCTCTGCCTCCAGCCCCTGGAGCCGCTCGGCCGCCTTACGCGCCAGCGCACCATGCGCCAGCACGGCCTCCTCGTCGGGGCCGTACTTGCGCTCGAGCGCGTAGATCAGCCCGAGCCGCTCCTCCAGGTTCGCGACCGTGGCAGGATCGTGGTCGAGGCCGCCTGCCGCACGCCGCAGCTCAGACACCACGTCGTCCGCCTCGGCGAGGAGCGCCTCGATCCGGTCCGCCAGCCCCGAGAACCGGCCGTCCAGGCGGGCCAGGTCGCCGCCGTCCCGGGCGACCCGGGCGAGCACGTCGCGAGCCCCGGTCCCCTCCGCCGCCAGTCGCTCCCGGACAGAGGCGACCAGGCGCTCCACCTGTGCGGCGCTGGCGGCCGCCGCCAGGCGCTCGCGGATCTCGTCGGCCTCGCCCGCGCGGAGGCCGGCCGCCTCGATCTCGGCCGCCTCGTGCCGGTGCAGCTCAAGCTGCCGCGCCACCGCGCGCGGATCCCCCTGCAGCGCGTTCAGGGCGACCCGATTCGCCCGCCAGGTCTCCACCGCCGCAGCCACGGCGGTCCGCAGCACCCCATGCCCGCCGTGCGCGTCCAGGAGGTCCCGCTGGTGCGAAGCGTCGAGCAGCCGCTGCTGGTCGTGCTGACCGTGGATCTCCACGAGCGGCCCGGCGACGTCGGCGAGCCGCGCGGCGGTGACCGCGGCGTCGTCCACCCGGGCGGTGCTGCGGCCCGCCGCCGTCACCTCGCGGACGCAGATCAGCGGTTCCGGTTCGCGGTCGAACAGCGCCTGCACCCGCGCGAGCGGCGCACCGGTGCGGACCAGGTTCGCGTCGGCGCGGGCGCCGAGCACGAGAACGAGCGCGTCGATCAGCAGCGACTTGCCGGCCCCGGTCTCCCCGGTGATCACCGTGAAGCCGGGGTGAGGCTCCAGCCGGACCCGCTCGATCAGCGCCAGGTCGCGGACGTCCAGCTCGAGCAGCGTCACGAGGGAAGGAGCTGCGCCTTCTCGCGGAGGAGATCCCAGAACGCCGGGGCGCCCCGAGGCTCCACGAAGCGGACGGGCCGCTGGCGCGCGCGCACCTCGACGACGTCGCCCACGTTCAGCATCACGTCCTCGTGCCCGTCGATGCTGACCAGGACGTCGAACGCGGCCAGGACCTGCACCCGCACCATGTGGCGCGGCCCCACCACCACCGACCGGATCGCGCTGAGGTACGCGGCCACGCTGGTTACGACGAGGTTCCGGCTGGTCGGGTCCAGGATGGGGCCGCCGGCGCTGAAGGAATAGCCGGTGGACCCGGTGGGCGTGGCGACGATGACGCCGTCGGCGATGTAGGTGGCCACGTGCGATCCGTCGATGGTGACCTCGAGGCGGACGACCCTGGCCTCGCGGGCACGCACGATCGCGGCGTCGTTCAGGGCCACGAACGACCGCGCCCCTTCCTCCCGGCCGGCCGGGAGCACACGGGCCTCCAGCACCATCCGGTCCTCGAGCTCGTAGTCGCCGTCGTGGACCCGCCCCAGCACTCGCTCCAGCTCGTGGGCCTCGGCCTTGGAGAGGAAGCCTACCTTCCCGAGGTTCACGCCGAGGATGGGCACGTCGGCCTCGGCGACGGCCACGGCGTGGGCCGCGCGGAGCAGGGTGCCGTCGCCGCCCAGGACCACCAGCACGTCGGTGCCGGGCAGTCCGGCAACCAGCGCGTCGCCGTCCCCCGCGGCAGCGTCCCAGCGCTCCACGCCCATCTCGTCGCACCAGGCGTGCGCCCGTTCCCGCAGGTCGAGCGTGGCCGGGATCGTCGGGTTGAACGCGAAGCCGAGGCGCATCAGGCCGGGACCGCGAGGTGGAGGAAGAACTCGCGGTTGCCCGCCGGCCCCAGCAGCGGCGAGGGGACCTCGGCGCGCACCTGGAGCCCGATCGACGCCGCGAAGGCACGCACCGCGTCGAGGACGTCGCGGTGGACCGCCGGGTCGCGCACCACGCCGCCGGCGGCCCGCCTGGGCCCGGCCTCGAACTGTGGCTTCACCAGCGCCACGATCTCGCCTCCCGGGGAAAGCTGGCCCGCCACGGCGCCCAGGATCCGCTCGAGCGAGATGAACGAGACGTCGATCACCGCCAGGGAGGGGTGCTCAGGCAGGGCCACGTGCTGGACATCCGACGGGTCGAGGCGACGCGCGTGCGTCCGTTCCATCGAGACGACGCGGGGATCCGCACGGAGCGACGGCGCGAGCTGACCACGACCCACGTCGAGAGCATAGACACGCGCCGCGCCGCGCCGCAACAGACAGTCCGTGAAGCCGCCGGTGGACGCGCCCACGTCCAGGCACACCCGCCCCGAAGGGTCCACCCCGAAGGCGTTGAGCGCACCGGCGAGCTTCTCCCCGCCCCGTGACACGAACGGTGCCCGTTCGATCAGCTCGACGGGCACGGCGGGGTCCACCAGGTCGCCGGGCTTGCGGTCGATGCGGGCGCCGTCGCCCGTGCCGACGCGGACCCGTCCGGCCAGCAACAACGCCTGCGCCCTGGAGCGCGTGTCGGCGAGGCCGTGGGTGACCATCAGCTGGTCGAGGCGTACGCGGCTCAGGCGGAGCGTGCCTCCATGACGGGACACAATGGGACGACGCCGAGCTCCGCGATGGTCTCGCGCACCTGGGACTCGAGCCCCGCGGAGTCGAGGCGGAGGGCGCGGCGCAGGTCGGCCACCGACCCGTGGTCGATGAAGCGGCCGGCGGGGATCCCGATGACTCGCACCGGGACGCCGCGCACCTGCGCGTCCGACAGGCCGGCACGGGCCATCGCCTCGAGGACCGCCGAGCCGAAGCCGCCGGCATCGACGCTCTCCTCGAAGGTGACCACGAGCTGTTTCCCGAGCGCGTGCCGGACGATCAGCGCCTCGTCGAGCGGCTGCACGTAGCGGGCGTTGACCACGCCGACCGACCAGCCCGTGGCCTCCAGTGCCTGGGCCGTGGCCAGCGCGCGCATCACGATGGGGCCGAAGCCCACGAACAGGATGTCGCGCCCGTCGCGGAGCAGCTCCCCCTCGCCGACCGGGATGGCGGACGGCTGGACGGCCGGCAGGTCGAAGCCGGGATCCCGCGGGTAGTGCAGCGCGAACGGGTGTGGCTGCTCGAAGGCCGTGCGCAGGAGGCGGCGCAACTCCTGCTCGTCCTTCGGCGAGGCGATCACGAGGTTCGGCAGCTGCCGCTGGGCCGGCAGCGTGAACATGCCCTGGTGGCTGGTGCCGTCCTCGCCGACCAGGCCGGCGCGGTCCACGCCGATCACCACGGGCTGATCGTTCTGGCACACGTCGTGGACCGTCTGGTCGAACGCGCGCTGGAGGAACGTCGAGTAGATCGCCACGAAGGGCCGGAGGCCCCCGAGCGCGAGTCCCGTCGCGAGGGTCACGGCGTGCGGCTCTGCGATGCCGACGTCGAAGAATCGGTCGGGGTACGCGGCCTGGAACAGGTTGAGCCCGGTGCCCGTCGGCATGCCGGCCGTGATCGCGACCACGCGGGGATCGGCGGCCGCGATGGCGAGCAGCTCCTGCGCGATGACCGAGGTGTAGGTGGGGGGCTTGCGGGCGGCGGCCGCGGCCTGAGCGAGCGACAGGGTCGCGTCGCCGTCACCGTTCGGCTGCGCCACCGGCGGCCTGGTCGTGACGCCCGGGACGTCCATCGGCGGCAGCGCCGCGCCGTGGAAGCCGACCTGGTCGGCCTCGGCCGGCTCGTAACCGTGGCCTTTCTGGGTGCGCACGTGCACGAGCACGGGCCCCTCGAGGCGCAGGGCGCGCCGGAAGGTCGACGTGAGCACGTTGAGGTCGTGTCCCGGCACCACCCCGATGTAGGTGATCCCCAGGTCCTCGAACAGGTGGCCCGGCTGCTGCGCGAAGTTCACGACCGACTTCCGTGCCCGCCGAGACAGCTCGACGGCCGTCGATCCGACGATAGGCATGTGCTCCAGGAAGGCGTCGTAGCCGGCCTTCGTGGTCTGCCACGCCTGGGAGAGCTTGATGGCACTGAGATAGTTGGAGAGCGCCCCGACGGTTGGCGAGATGCTCATCTCGTTGTCGTTGAGGACGATCAGCAGGTTCATCTGCCGCTGCCCGATGTCGTTCAGCGCCTCGAGCGCCAGACCGCTCATCAGCGCCGCATCGCCCACCACCGCCACGATCCGTTCGTGCGTGCCGCGCAGGTCGCGCGCCGCGGCCAGGCCCTGGGCGACCGAGAGCCCCGTGCCGGCGTGGCCGCCGTCCATCACGTCGTGCTCGCTCTCGCTTCGTCGCGGGAACCCGCCGACGCCGCCCAGCTGGCGCAGCGTGGGGAACCGCTCCAGCCGCCCCGTCAGGAGCTTGTGCGGATAGGCCTGGTGCCCGGTGTCCCACACGATCCGGTCGCGTGGTGACTCCAGGAGCCGGTGCAGCGCCACCGTGAGCTCGACCACGCCAAGGGAACTGCCCAGGTGGCCGCCGGTGACCGCGACGGTCTCGACGATCGTGCGGCGGATCTCGTCGCAGAGCGTCTCGAGCTGGTCGTCGTCGAGGGCGCGGAGGTCGTGCGGCCCCGTCAGCGACGCGAGGATCGACACGGCGTCCTCCGGGAAGATGACATCGCGGGATTCTACGCGCTCGGCATCGCCTCGTCGCCCGCGTCGTCCGGCGAGAGGTCGATCGCACGCAGGACGCCTCCGGCCTCCTCGACCAGCCTGCGCACGCGCAGCTCCGCGTCGTCGAGGAGCCGCGCGCACTGCGCGTGTAGCGCCACGCCCCGCTCGTAGAGCGCGATCGAGGTCTCCAGCGGCAGGCCGCCGGCCTCGAGCCGACCGACCACCTCGCCGAGCTCCGCCAGGGCGGCGTCGAAGCCGAGGACGGCGATCGTCTCATCGGGGATGCTGCCGGTCTCCATCACGCCGAGTCTCGCACGTCGACCACGGTCACGTCCAACCCGCCGCGTGCCAGCCGGACGTCGAGTGGGTCGCCGGCCGCCGCGTCCGACGCGTCCGTCAGCACGCGCCCGTCCGGGCGTCGCACCAGCGCGTATCCGCGCTCCAGCGTGGCATACGGCGACAGCGCGGCGAGCCCCGCGGCGGCACCGGCCAGATCGGCGCGGGATCGTGCCAGCCGGGCACGCGCCAGGAGCGGCAGCCGGTCGACCGACCGGTCCAGCCGGGCGCGGTCCGCCGCGAGGCGCGCCTCCACCGCCCGCCGGCCCCGGTCGAGCAGGTCCCCGGCGTGCTGCCGCTCTCCCGCCAGCACCGCGGCGGGGTGCAGGCGTGCGAGCGCCCGCCGCTCGGCCGCGAGCGCGGCACGCGGCGCCGCCACCGAGCGCGTCACGGCGCCGTCCAGGCGTGCACGGGTCGCCCGCAGCCCGGCCCGGGCCTCGACCAGCGACGGCACCACCAGCTCGGCG
>JAJYJR010000138.1 GCA_021789355.1 Chloroflexota bacterium
ATGACGGGGGAGCCATCGACCCGGCGCTCGAGGCCGAATGGTGCCCCGTCGACCAGTACACCGGCGGCGCCGAGCACGCGGTGATGCACCTGCTGTACAGCCGTTTCTTCGCCAAGGCGCTGGCCGATCTCGGGCTGGTGCACGAGCGCGAGCCGTTTCGGCGGCTGTTCAACCAGGGGCAGATCCTGGGCGCCGACGGCGAACGGATGAGCAAGAGCCGCGGCAACGTCCAGGACCCCGACGAGCTGGTACAGCGCCACGGTGCCGACACCGTCCGCCTGTTCCTGATGTTCATGGGTCCCTGGGACCAGGGCGGGCCATGGAGCTCCACCGGCATCGGTGGCATCAGCCGGTTCCTCAACCGCGCGTGGACGGTGGTGCTCGATCCGACCGGCGTGGAAGCGAGCGACCCTGATGCGGGGCGGCTGCCGGCAGGTGAGACGGCGGCGGACGCCGAGCGCGCGCTGTTGACGGCCGCCCACCGAACGCTGAAGCAGGTGACCGGCGAGTTCGAGGGCTACCGCTTCAACACCATGGTCGCGCACCTGATGGAGCTGACCAACGTGCTGATGCGCTACCGGGGGACGGAGGCGGCGGGCGGCCCGGCGTGGAACGAGGCGGTCGACCTGCTGCTGCACATGCTCGCGCCCTCCGCCCCGCACGTCGCCGAGGAGCTCTGGTCGCGGCGGCTCGAGGCCCGCAGCGAGACCTGGCGGTCGGTCCACGCGGAGCCGTGGCCGGCCTGGAACGAGGCGCTGGTCGCCGAGGACACCATCGAGCTGCCCGTGCAGGTGAACGGCAAGCTGCGCGATCGCGTGCAGGTGGCGGCCGGGCTGTCACCCTCGGAGATCGAAACGGTCGTGCTGCAGCGGGAGAAGATCCGGGCGATCCTGGGCGGCCGCACACCGGATCGCGTCATCCACGTCCCAGGCCGGCTGGTCAACATCGTCGTCGAATGAAGCGCAATCCTGCCGGACGCTCCTTCCTCGCAGGCAAGGTCGGAGGCCTGCGCGAGCGCATACGCCCAGTTGCGTTCGTTGCCGGTGCTTTGCTGTCCGGCCTTATGGGCTTCGGTGTCGGCTTGCTCTGGGTGTCCGCTGTCGCCCCGGTTCTCGTTCCTAGCGCGGACGACACGCCGATGCGGCGCTCAGTCGTGTTCATGGCGTATGTGCTGTGGGGCGGCGTTACCCTGGGCGGGACGGCGGTGAGCTGGCACCGAACACACCGCGGCTGACGCCATCGTTCGAACACCACTCCGATGCCGTCGTGAACTCCGCCCGCAGGTCCGCCTCCGCCGACGGATTGTCGACCCACCCGCCGGCGAATGCCTGCCCGGGTTTCCAGCACGGCGCCAGAACGAGCGCGGGCCGTGGAACCGGCCCGAACGCCACATCGTAGACATCCACCCTGACGATGAACGACCGCCTGGGGTAGATCTCATACGACCGTATGGCCGTTCGCAGTGGCGGCAATGGGACGTCGATAGCCGACCAGAACTGTCTTCGAATGGCATCCCCGAGGCCTGCGGCCTCAACCGGTTCAGGTGCGTCCGCGGCGGCCACCATCATCGAGAACACCGGCGGCACAATCGTGGCGGCGCCTATGGTGACCACGATGAGCGAGATGGCCGCCGCGGTCTTCTTCACGAGTTGTTCGGAAGCTTCTTCGACCAGCTACCGATCGGGTCGTAGTTCTGGACGTTCAGGTTCTTGTCACCGTACTCGATCTGGACGACCACATGATCCAGCACGGGACTCGTGTTGTTGAAGGCATTCTCCGCCTCCTGGTCCCACTGAAGGTAGCCGTGGTAGTTCACGTTCGCGGCAATCGTCCCGGGATCGTTGACGACGAAACTCACTTCCTCGAAGTGCTGGGCCGCCTGCTGGAAGGCGTCCGCCACGTAGATGCTGTTGTACGGGAGATCGGAGTCGTGCCCCCCTGTGTAGTTGTAGGAGGTTTCTGGGAAGACCTGCTGCTCCACCTGGATCGTGTGCGTGGACCGTTCGGCCACCAGCTTCGCGACGGCCGTACTGCTCCAGCGCAGATACGTCTCCTTGAACCAATCGTGTGACGGCTCGCACCACTCGTACTCATTGGAGTCGTGCCAGGTGTTGTCCACCGAGTAGCTGCCCGTCAGGCCGTCCGGGTTGTCATTACCCGGATACCCACTTGCAGATGCCGAATCAGAGCCATTCCAGGCCCCGTTGTCGACCGAGCACGTCACGTTCGTCGCATGCACGGGCGCGACCAGAGAGGACACCAGGACGAGCGCAACCACAAGGGCCCCGGAGGTCCGGCGGTACATTACATCCCTCCCTTGGCGTTGGCGGCTGCCGGGACGAAGGGGTAGGGCTCACCCGCCCGGTCGCGACTCAACACCCACGCGTCGAACACATCGATCGGCGCCACGAGCCGCACGTGCGCGGCCGCTCCCACAAAGGGCGCGAGCAGGTCCGTGTACGGATCGAAGAGCAGCACGTCGGGCTCCTCTAGCAGTTGGCCGACGGCGGCGGCCGATGCCGACAGCACGGCGCCGTGGACGGTCAGCCGGGCGGATCCAAGCTGCGCGGCGACCGCATCAGCAGCATGCGCCTGGCTTAGAACGGACCGCATTTCACTCAGAACGACCGTCTTCGGTTGCCGCCAGAAGGAAGAGGCATCCGGTCCATACCCCGCTCGCGTGATCCACTGATCCCCCAGCCAGACGTCCACGTCCGCGTCGGTGATGCCTAGGCCGAGCGTGTCGCGGAGGTCGAGAAGCCGTTCCAGATCCACGAAGCCTGCGAAGGCCAGCCGCCCCTGGACCGTCCCTCCGGCCGTGGCAAGCGCTACCGCTGCGGTCCTGCGTTCCGCGAGGTACACAGACAGGGCGCGATCCGTATCGAGGTCCGCTGTTGGGGTGACGTCGAGCCAGAAAGGCGTCAGGCCGCTCGCTGTCAGCCGGACTCGTCCTGCTGCGGCCTGTGACTCCACCGCGAGCGGGGCATCAAGCACGGACGAATCGAGATGCTTCTGCACGAGGAAGGCGCGCATGTCGTCAAGCGCAGCGCTGGCGCGCGGGTCGCCAGCGGCCGCAGCCGCCTGGAGTCGCTCCATGATCGCACCGCCCGCGCCCTGAGCACTCGTCACGGATCCCGGGACGGGGCTCCACAACGGCGCGGTCAGCGCTGCGGCCCCGAGGATCGCAGCGACCAGCAGACCTTCTCTTCTCATCCTACCTGCCCTCCAACATTCGGTCAGCCCCGGGACGTCCGCCCCAGGGGACGGGTTGAGTGTCCGCTCGGAGAGCCGAGTTGGGTGGGTGGGAAACAGGTATGACGCGGGTAGGACCACGGCGCAGGCGACGTCTCTGATGCGGGCGGCGGGTTGGGCTTCGTGCGAAGCTATGCCAACGTGAACATGCACCGGGTTTCCGTCGATCAGACCGTTGTCCTTGTCGGATACCGGTGGGCCGTCCTGGTCGCAGCGTTGTTCGGGGCCCTGCTCGCCAGCACCCCCATGTCGCCGCCGTCCGCCGCAGGTGCGCTGGGGGCAACCGTGCTGTCAGTTGGCTTCAGCGTTGCCCTGGTGAAACCGAGCGCCCTCGGCTGGCCCGTACCGCTCTTGCTGACGGATCTGGCGGTCGCAGGGCTCTGCGTTGCGCTGACCGGGGGTGCTGGCTCCGCGTTCGTGCTGTATATGACGGCCCCTCTGCTCATTCCTGCACTGCGGCTCGACGGGAAGTCGCTAGCCCTGGCGATCGCGGTCGCCGTATGGCTGTACGGTGCAGCCCTGGTCGTGGACGGCCGACTGGACGCCATTGGCAAAGCCGTCGACGACATCGCGATGCTGATCTTGGTGCCCACTCTCGGTTACGGTTCCCTGCGCATCGCGGCCGATGCGAGCCCGGACGATGTGACCGTGCCGATGCTCGACGAAGCGGACGCGGCGTTGCTGCGCCGGCTTGCCCGCGGCCTTACGTACAAGCAGATCGCCGCGGAGACCTTGCTCAGCGTGGATAGCGTGAAAGTCTCAGTGGCGCGGCTGTATCGGCGCCTCGGAGCCAGAACACGCGCGGAAGCCATCGCGCGGGCACGTGAACTCGGTCTTCTGGACTCAGGTCCTGCAGAAAGTCGCGGCCCACGCAAGTAGACACCGCGGAAAGCGCGCGGGGAGTAGATGCCGGTGCTGAAGATCCCCTGGGTGCCATCCGGGCCGCTTCCTGCACGGATGGTGAGCAGGCTCTTGCCCGTGGCGCCGCTGCGGCAGATGATGCATTTGTCATCAGGAGGACGGCGGCATGACGGTGGCGGGCAGGATGCTGCGGCACGCGCGGCGGTCGAAGGGATGGACGCAGCGGGAGCTGGCGCGGGCGTCGGGCATCCCGCAGGAGACGATCGCGCGGATCGAGCGCGGGCGGATCGACCCCCGCGTCGGAACGCTGGACCGGCTGCTGGAGGCGTGCAGCTGGGGGCTCGAGCTCGAGCCACGCCTCGGCATCGGCATCGACCGCACCGTGATCCGCCGGCTCATCGCGATGCCGGACGAGGAGCGGCTCCAGCTGGCGCTTGCGTCCGATCAACGGTACGAGGAGTTCCGACGGGCCTTCCGGAAGGTCGCCGAATGAGCGAAGCGTCCGTGTTCCAGCCCGGCCGGATCCTCGAGGTGCTCGTACGCCATGACATTCGGTTCGTCGTCATCGGCGGGATCGCGGCGCAGGCCCACGGCTCGACGTCGGCGACGCGCGACCTCGACGTCTGCTACTCGCGCGACCCGAACAACCTGTGTGCGATCGTGGAGGCCCTCGCCGACCTGCAGGCGATCCGTCGGGACCTCCCCTCGGGAGTCACGGTGCCACCAGTGGACATCCGCACGCTCCGGCTCGGCGACCTGTTCCTGTTCGAGACAGAGTCGGGCCCGCTCGACCTGCTCAGCTCGCCTGACCCGGGCCTCGACTACGAGCAGCTGGCCCGGACGGCCGTGCCGTTCGAGATCGAGGGGCACCGCGTGCTGGTCGCCTCGGTCGACGACCTCATCCGCATGAAGCGCGCGGCCGGCCAGCCCAAGGATCGGATCGAGCTCGAGGTGCTGGGGGCACTGCGCGAGGAGCTCGACCGGCGGGCCTGACGGCGAGGCCTCCTGCCTGACGGCGAGGCTTCCTGCCTGACGGCGAGGCTTCCTGCCTGACGGCGAGGCTTCCTGCCTGACGGCGAGGCTTCCTGCCTGATTCCCGCCAGGCGACGAGTGCGCCGGCTGGTCGCCGGTCCGCCCGGCACCCGTCTGCGAATATCGTTGCAGATAGCGGCCTGACGCACGATTTCCCCGGGGCTGCCCGGCCCTTCCTGCGATGCCGCCTGGGGGCACAGCCGCGACTGCACCGCCGCCCCGCATAGTCGTCAGCTGGCGGGAATCCGTCCAGGTGCCGCGATGATGCACTGGCTTGGCCCACCGCGCGCGCGATCGGGGCGGCGTGATCGCGCGCATCCGCCGTTCGATCGCCGACGCCTGACGGTGCTGCCGCGCCCGTCGCGCGGTGGTAGCGTGGCGGCGATGAGCGCGCGACACGGCCCTCCGTCGGCGGCCCCCGAGGCCCGCCCGACGCGCGACCCGGCAGCGCCTGAGTACCTGCGCGCCCTGCGCAGCGCCGACGGCCTGTTCGTCACCGATGGCCGGCAGCGCATCGTCAGCTGGTCGGATTCGGCCCAGCGCATCCTGGGCCATGCGGCGCACGAGGTCCTGGGGCGCCCCTGCTACGAGGTCATGGCAGGCTCCGAGCCGAACGGCCACCCCGTCTGCCGGCGGAACTGCCGGGTAGCCGCAAACGCTCGACGGGGCCGGGTCACCGCCGCCTACGACGTCGTCGCCCACACGCGCGGGGCAGGCCGCGCGTACCTCACCAACAGCGTCGTCCTGGCGGGCGAGCAGGGCGGGACGCCCCCCTACCTGCTGCACCTCTTCCGGGCACATGGCCCCCGTGTCGATGAGCGCGACGACGTCACCCCGGTCGAGCTGCCGCCCGGCACGCCCGATCCTGCCAGCGTCCCGGCCGTGGTGCAGCCGCTGAGCCGCCGCGAGCTGGAAGTGCTGCGCCTCCTCGTCGGCGGGCTGTCGACGGCCGAGATCGCCCAGGCCCTCACCATCAGCCGCTTCACCGCGCGTAACCACGTCAACAACCTCGAGCGCAAGCTCGGGGCGCACAACCGCGTCGAGGTGGTGGTGCTGGCCACCTACCACCGCCTCATCTGATCGCGCGTCGCCTTCAGCCGCCTGCACCACCTTGCGGTGGCAGCACCCCTGTTTTGGTGCGATCGCACCATGCCCTGGCGGGCCGGCCCGGAGATACTCCCCCTCGAGCCCTGGCTTTCGGCGCAGCCGGCGGGCCGTGGGGTGCTGCGGGCGTGCGCCTGTCCGGAAGCGAGGGTTGCCCCGAGACCAGCGAGGAGATCGGCGGCCGGATGAAGCGGGATGTGGTGGGGGTTGGGCTGCTGTGGCTCATCCTCACAGCGATCGGCGAGCTGCTGGCCCAGGTGAACCTGTACCCGCCGGCCCGCTCGGACAAGGGCGTCGAGATCGAGCAGGCTTTTCGGGTCCTGCTCATCCTGGCCGTCCCGGTCTTCACGTTCGTGGTGGTCGTCCTGGTCTACAGCGTGCTGCGGTTCCGCCAGCGCGGCGATCCCGAGCACGATGGCCCGCCCGCCCACGGGCGGGGGCGTGTGCCGCTGGCCTGGTTTGGCGTCACCTCGAGCCTGGCGCTGCTGATCATGGTCTACCCGGGGCTGACCGAGCTGCCCGCGATCATGGGCGTCGACCCGGCGCCGGACCTCGTCGTCCAGGTCAAGGCGGTCCAGTGGGCGTGGATGGTCGACTACCCCCAGTACGGGGTGCAGAGCCTGCAGGAGCTCGTCCTGCCCGTCGACCGGACCGTGCGCTTCAACGTCACCAGCCTCGACGTGATCCACTCGTTCTGGATCCCGGCCTTCCTGATGCGCGTCGACGCGGTCCCCGGCATGACCACCAGCGTGTCGTTGCGGCCCACCCGGACCGGCTCATACGCCAGCGACTACAACATGCGGGTGCAGTGCTCGCAGCTCTGTGGCCTGGCGCACGCGCAGATGATGATGCCGGTCCGGGTGGTACCCGAGACGCAATTCCTCGCCTGGATCCAGCAGCAGACGAAGACCGCGGGTCCGACCGCGACCCCGGCTGCCGGCGCGACCCGGCTCAGCATCTCCGCCAGCAACATCCGCTTCTCCACCAACCGCCTCGAGGCGCGGGCCGGCGTGCCGATCACGGTGACCTTCAACAACGAGGATGCGGGGGTCGTGCACGACATCGCCTTCTACCAGCCGGGGGCCGGCGGCGCGCTCATCGCCCGCTCGGCGCTGCAGCCGGGACCAGACACCGAGACGGTCACCCTGCCGGCGCTGCCCGCCGGCACCTACGTCTTCCGCTGTGATGCGCACCCGACCGAGATGTCCGGGACCCTGGAGGTCAAGTGAACGAGATCGCGCCGCCCCTCGCGCCCCACCGCGGCGGGCGTCTCGCGAGCGGCTTCGGCCCGCTTGCGCGGGGCTTCCTCTGGGCCGGCGCCGGGTTCGTCGTGGGGGTCGGCCTGACGGCCGCCCTCCGTACCCTCACCGGCCGGAGCCCCTGGAGCTTCGAGCTGAGCTTCACGATCGGCTACCTGTTCGCCCTGCCGGGATGGCTGCTGGGGGTCGGCCTGTGGGAGCGCTGGGGCCGCGAGTGGTTCGGCCTGCCGATCGAGGAGGAGGGGCCCACCGACTGGCGCCGCTACCTGCGCTTCACGCTCGACCACAAGGTGATCGGGATCCAGTACCTGGTCACCTTCGTGCTGATCTTCCTGCTGGCCGGGCTGCTGGCGATGGTGATCCGCGTGCAGATGCTGAACCCGGTGCACCCGCTGCTGGGCGACGGCGCCTACAACAACGTGATGAGCCTGCACGGGATCCTGATGATCGCGGTCGCCGTCGCCTTGATGGTGGGCAGCTTCGGCAACTACTTCGTGCCGCTCATGATCGGCGCGCGAGACATGGCCTTCCCACGCCTGAACGCCCTCACCTACTGGCTGATCCCGCCGGTGGCGCTGCTCCTGCTGAGCTCGCTGCTCTTCGGCGGCTGGGACTCCGGCTGGACCGCCTACCCGCCCCTGAGCGAGCGCAACGCGAGCGGCCAGGTCCTCTTCCTGCTGGCCATCATCACCTTCGGCCTCTCGTCGATCCTGGGCGGTCTCAACTTCCTGGTCACCATCGTCCATCTGCGGGCGCGGGGGATGACCTGGACGCGGCTGCCGATCTTCGTCTGGTCGATGTTCGTGACCTCCTGGATCGCGCTCATCTTCACGCAGTTCCTCGCCGCGGCCATGCTCATGGTGCTGCTCGACCGGATCGCCGGGACGGCGTTCTTCAAGGCCTCTGCGGGCGGCGCGCCGCTCCTCTACGAGCACGTCTTCTGGTTCTACTCGCACCCGGCCGTCTACATCTTCGTGCTGCCCGGATTCGGTATCACGCTCGAGATCCTGTCGCACTTCGCGCGCAAGCCGCTGTTCGCCTACCGCTGGGCGGTGGCAGGCTTCCTGGGCATCCTGGGCCTGAGCGGGATGGTCTGGGCCCACCACATGTTCGTGAGCGGCGTGTCCAACGCCCTGCTGGCGCCGATCATGGTGAGCACGGAGGTCATCTCGATCCCGACCGGGCTCGTCTTCCTCTCGGCGCTGGGGACGATCTGGATGGGCCGGCTCTGGCTGCGCACGCCGATGCTCTTCGCGCTGGCCGTGGTGTTCAACTTCCTGATCGGCGGCATCACCGGCATATTCCTCGCCGACGTGCCCACCGACGTCAGCCTGCACGACACCTACTTCGTGGTGGCCCACTTCCACTACACCATCATCGGCGGCGAGATCTTCGCCTTCTTCGCGGCGCTCTACTACTGGTTCCCCAAGATGACCGGCCGCATGTACAGCGAGCGGCTCGGCAAACTCCACTTCTGGCTCATGTTCCTCGCCTTCAACGGCACGTTCCTGCCCATGTTCTGGCTCGGCCTGAACGGGATGAACCGCCGGGTCGCGACCTATCCGGTGCAGCTGCAGCCGGCGAACGAGCTGATCAGCGGCATGGGTTTCCTGCTCGGCCTCAGCTTCGTCTTCTTCGTCGTGAACATGGTGCGCAGCCTGGTGTGGCGGCACGCCCCTCGAGCGGAGGCCGACCCGTGGCGCGCACGCACGCTCGAATGGCAGACCAGCTCGCCGCCACCGGTGGAGAACTTCCCCGCGCCGCCGGTGGTCCGGGGACACCCGTACGACTACGGCGTGCCGGGCTCCGTCCACGCGATCGTCCCACAGGCTGGCAGGGTCGCCGAGGTGGCGCCATGACGAGCATCGCACAGGAGCGCTGGCCGGCAGTTCCGGAGGCCGGCGCTGCGGAGGTGGCGGTCGCCGAGGAGGAGCGACTGGGCCGGGTTGCCATCGGACGCCTCGGCCTGTGGCTCTTCATCGGCTCCGAGTCGATGCTGTTCTTCGCGATGGTGGCGGCGCGCTTCTACCTGCTCGGCACCACCCGCCCTCCCTCGGTCAACCTGGGCCTGGGCATCGCGCTGACGCTCGATCTTCTCGTCAGCAGCGTACTCGGCTACCGGGCCCTGGCCGCGCTCAAGCGCGACGATCGGAGCGGTTTCCAGCGGCGGCTGCTGGGCGCGATCGCCCTGGGGACGGCCTTCCTGGTGGGCGTCGCGATGGAGTGGTCGAGCGCCAGGTTCGGGCCGGGCACAGCGTACGGGACCGTCTTCTTCACCACGACCGGGCTGCACGTTGCGCACCTGGCGAGCGGCCTGGTGGTGCTTCTGCTCGTCTGGCGCCTCGCGCGGCGCGGCGCGTTCTCGGCGCACGACTACTGGGGCGCGAGGGCGGCGCTGACCTACTGGACCTTCGTCGACGCGATGTGGGTGCTCCTCGTCTTCCCCGCGCTGTACCTCGTGTGATGACCGCAGCCATGATCGGGCGCAGCGTCATGCGGTCCTGACGCCATGCCGTCCGCTGCGGGCGATCTCTGGTCGGCGTTCCTCGACGCGCTCGACCGCCTGCTCACGCCCGATTGGGGAGACGTCATCCGCTGGCTGCCCATCGCGATCTCAGTAGCGGTGCTGGCGGTGCTGGCGATGCTGGCGCGCAGCTGGCTCAGGCTGCTGAGAGCCGAACGCGCCGCCGGCCAGCGTGTCCCGCTCGCCCGCGGGCGGCGCCGTGCGGCCGTGTCCCCTCCGCTCGCCTGGGCCCTCCTCATCCCGCTCGGCGTCTGCCTGATCCTGGCGGGGCTCCTGAGTGGGCCGGGCCTCGACGCGAGCCGCGGCATCGAGCCGGTGGCCAACCTGCCTCTCCTCCTGGCCGGACTGGCGACCGCCCTGGGAGGCGCGGCCGTAGCGGTCCACGTGTGGGAACGGGCGGACGAGCCCGGCGCGCTCGACGGATGGCTGGCCAGCCCGCTCGCGGCGCCGGCAACCGCGGCACGCTCCGTGCTGGGGGGCCTGCGGGTTCTCCATCGCCGGGAGGTCCTCATCCCCCTTGGCGGCGCGATCGCGGTGGCCGCGTTCCTCGCGCCCACGCGCGACGCGGGTGGCGGACCAGGGGCCGTTCATCTGCCTGTGCTGCTGGGCGGTCTCCTGCTGATGCTCGGCGCGGTGGCCGCCTCCGTCCGCCGGTGGGAGCAGCTCGACGCCGGGGACGCACACGCGCCAGCGCTGGGGAGCGCGGATGGCGCCGGCGGACCGCGCTGATGGCCGGGCGCTCAGCCGGGCGCCTGGGCGCCGCTACGCCAGCTCTACGCCCGCCGCCCGGCAGTCGGCCGCGAACGACGCGAGCGCCTCGTCGTTCGTGGTGGCCC
>JAJYJR010000139.1 GCA_021789355.1 Chloroflexota bacterium
CTACCCCTATTGCTGGTTGGACGCGACCTACGTGAAGGTGCGGGACGCCGGTCGGGTGGTCAGCATGGCCTGCCTGGTGGCGATCGGGGTGGCCGCCTCGGGTGAGCGCCGGGTCCTGGGTCTCGAGTTGGCCGCCTCGAACGACGAGGGCAACGCCTGGGCGGGCTTCGTGCGGGGGCTCCTCGAGCGCGGCCTCTCGGGGGTGCGCCTGGTGGTCAGCGACGCCCACCGGGGCATCGTGGAGGCCGTGCACGCCCAGCTCCTGGGTGCCGCCTGGCAGCGCTGCAGAGTCCATGCCACCCGCAACGCGCTCGACCTCGTGCCGCGGGGCTCCCAGGACATGGTGGCGGCCGCGATCCGCACCGTGTTCGAGCAGCCCGACGAGCCTTCCGCCGCGGAGCAGCTGCGCCGGGTGGCGGATGGCCTGGCCCCCCGCTTCCCCGCGGTCGCCGACCTGCTGCTCGAGGCCGAGGCGGATCTCCTCGTCCACCTCACCTTCCCCGAGGCCCATCGCCGCCAGATCCGAAGCACGAACCCGCTGGAACGCCTGAACAAGGAGGTGAAGCGGCGCACGGCGGTGGTGGGCATCTTCCCCACCCGCGCCAGCGTGCTGCGCCTGGTCGGGATGGTGCTCGCCGAGCAGGACGACGAGTGGCAGGACGGCCGGCGTTACTTCAGCCCGGAGTCGATGGCCTTGATCGACGCCGTGCCCAAGGAGGAGGTGCCGGCGCTGCTGATGGCGAGCTGACGAGATGACGGGCGCGAGGAGGCCGCGCTGTTACACCACGAACTGGGACTTGACCACGCCATGGGAGCCGCTTCCCACGTGGTCGGCACGGACCTCGGCCTGACCTACGGCCCTTGAAGCAGCACGGGCACTCCCCTGAACCACGCTCTGTCCGCGACGTCCCGCCGGCCCTTCCGATTGCATTTCCGCACCCTCGCCCCGGCTATGGTCGGGAAGGACCTCCTTCTGATCGGCTGGGGCCGGGACGGCGCGAAGCACGAATCGGACCGGCCTTGGGCGACTCCTTTTCGGGACGGGCCGACGCAGCCAGCAGGTCCGTGACAGCTCCTGTGGCTCGCGGCCTTGGGGCTGACGTAGACTCACCGGAAAGTCAGCGGGCTGCCTCGGAGGCGAGAATTGATCGACCGCGAAACGTTCGATCTGATCAAGAGGAAGCATGGCGGGTACGCCAGCTGGGCTGTCTGGGCGGAGTCCAGCGGAAGTCGGAAGGATTGGCTCGCCGACCCGGACATCCTTGATCCAGACAGGAACTCAACGCTCCTGGCGGAGTTGAAGAACGACGTCGTGATGCTCGGTCTCAACCAGTCTGGGCGTGAGATCGAGCGACCATTCGGCAACTTCCACGATTACAACCGCCACGGCCACGACTACAAGATCCCCTTTGCCTTCGCGGACACGGACTACCGGGGCGCCTACATGACGGATCTGATCAAGGTCCCAGAGCTCGAGTCGGGCAACCTTGCCCGCCGCCTCCGCGCTGACCCATCGCTGGTCGAGGCCAGCCTCAGCAAGCTACGGGAGGAGCTCGACGACCTCGGCGGTCCGCCACCGACGTTGATCGCGTTCGGCGGGCTCACGTATCGGCTTGCGCGGCGGCATGCGGATGCGAGTTGGTACTCGACTCTGCGGCGAGTGACGCACTACAGCGCGTGGCAGTTCACCGCCGAGGAGTACCGGGGCCGCGTCCGGGCTGAACTCGGCCTGTGACGGCAGCCGAACCGACATGATCAACGAGCGCCTATGGAATGCCCTAGAACGGTTGCCTAGCCTGGGCCGACTAGGGTCAGGAGGATCCGCTTCGAGGGCAATCCAAGACCAATGCGCGATCTGACCACGGATCTCTTCGTCAGCCTCGACGGCTATGCGAAAGGAGAGCATGCCGGGTCGTATTTCGACATGTACGGCCCCGAGCTCGGGCGGTGGATCGACGAGCACCTCGCCGAGCCGCAGGTCCTCCTCATGGGCCGGGTGACGTACGAGGTGCTCTCGCCGATGGCGCGGTCGGCATCGGAGGCAGGCGCGCAGCCGAGCCGCATGGACGAGCTGCCGAAGATCGTCCTGTCGCAGACGCTGCGCGAACCTCTGCCTGGCCCAACGCGCGCGTCGTGGCGGGCGACCCGGCGACCGTCATCGAGAACCTCAAGCAGGCCGATGGCGATCCGCTGCGCACGATCGGCAGCGTCTCGCTGGTCCGCAACCTCCTCAGCCTGGGGCTCGTCGACCGGCTGCGGCTGGTCGTCTTCCCGATCGTGCTCGAACGCAGTCCCCGCCTGATTCGGATCGAATGTGGCCGATGGCGCCCTCCCCGTGGACGTTGCGGGATCAGGGTGCTGACGGCCGGTATTCGAGCAGGAGGAGTCGCCCATTCGTTGACGGACCGCTTTCGGCTGCAGGCCCTGCATCCAGGCGATGGTCGACCTGCGCGAGGGCGTCCGTTGATCGAACCGGTGGCGAACGCGACGAGGTCACGAATCGGCCCCATCGCCGGGCGGCTCGGGACCGGACAGCGCACGGCCACAGCCGCCGCAGAACCTCTCGCCGGCGGTGCGCCGACGACCGCAGGACGGGCAGAAGGCGGCCGGACCTTCCCTGGCCACGATGATGTCCGCTGCCCAGCAGCGGGCAGAAGGGCCGTTCGGCCCGTCCGCCTGCGTCGCGCCGCCGTTCTCCCCGGGTCCAGGCGCGCAGGTCATCGCCGGTCCTTGACCGCAGGCCGTGCACGCCGAAGCTCCGGCGATCGCACGAGGAGCCCAACCGTTTGTGCCGTTGGAACTTGGCTCGCGCATGCGCAACCGAAGTCCCAACTTGACGATGCGCAATCCTCGAACCCCTCCCCCGTGAGTGATATCGAGACACGCTCTCGCCCGGCGGCCCGCCTGTTGACCCGGATTGAACGCCGCACCTGTTGAGTCCACGTTCGGCGGGCTACTCGCCAACCGTATCGGCGCGCAAGCTGTCGGAGTTGCCGACCCGCCGGGGTGGCCCGTCACCGTGTGCGACGCGGCCCGCGCTTTCGGTGCTGATGTCCGGTCGCCAGCGGCTCCTCCTCGCCAAAGAGCGTTTCCTGCCGCGTCCCCCCTACGTCGACAGCTGACGCGGCCGGTGCACGGCTGTTTTCAGGGCGGCCCACGACCGAACGCAGGCGCTCGACCGAGACCTCGTCCATCGGACGAGCACCGCGTTCGACGAGCGCCCTATTCCCCGGCACGGCGCCTTCTCCGGTCCACGCAAAGACGGGAACCCAGCCCTGGTCGAGTGCCTCGATGGCTCCAGCCCAGGTGCCACCTCTCTCCTTGGTCGAACACACAACAACGGCCGCGACCGAGAGGCAGTAGATGAGCTTGTTACGGCCCATCGCAAACCCTCGCGAGAACGGCACCGAGGGACCGTAGGGGCAGAGAAGCACGAGTTGGCCATTCGCCACCGCTTGACGCACCGCCGGCTCGCGGAGCCTGCGCTCCAAGCTGTCCGCGACGACGGCGATGCACGTGCCTCCGGTTCCGAGCGCGGCCGAAGTCGCAGACGCGTCGACTCCCTTCGCCCCTCCGGAGACCACCCCGAGGCGTCCCCGCGCCGCAGTCTTCGCGATCTGCCCGGCGACGCCGCTCAACGTCTCATCGACGTCGCGAGATCCAACGATGGCAAGGCCGTCCTTCGCAAGCGAGGCAACGTCACCGCTTCCGAACAGTACGGGTGGCGCGCCGGATCCGAGACGCGCAACGAGTGCCCGCGGATACGCGGGCGAGGCCTGGTCGAGGAACCAGATGCCACGAGCCGCGAGCCGGTCGACTGCGAGGCTCACTTGTCCGGCACGAGCCAAGAGGCTCGCGAGATTCCCGGCACGATCGGGATCGAGATCGAGCATCGACGCGATGTGATCGCCATTCATCCCGATCAGGGCGCTCGGAGCGATCCCCCGCTCTGCCAGTCGTTCGCGAAGGGACGCGTACGCAGTTGGTCCGAGTGGCCTGGGCGAGCCGGCGGCTGATGAGGGCATCGCCAGGCGCGTCGTGAGGAGTACGGTCGCGATCGCGTCTGGGCCGGGGGCAGCGGGTGCCGTCACTGGAGGTCCCGCGTCGCCGCGGCCGCGAGCGCGAACGGGTGGACGGCCGACACGCCCCGCTCGCGCAGCAGCCACCCGGCGACGGTGAGCGTCCAGCGGGAGTCCACCACGTCATCGACGAGCAGCACGGGCCCGGTCGGCACGTCGCCAATGACCTGGAGGCTCGCCAAGACGTTCTCGCACTGCTTCGTGCTGTTCTCCAACGACTTCTGCTCCGGCATGAGCCTCGCTGCGAGGACGTGGCTGAATGGCAACCCGAGCCGCGCGGCGAGTGCCTCGGCGAACGCGCCGACGAGGCCAGGGTGTCGGCGTGAGGGTATCGCGGTGACCCACGATGGTGCGGGCTCAGGCCGCCACGATCCGCGGATCACCTCGGCGGCAGCCTCGACGAGATCGGGCGAGAAGCGACCAGCTTCGTACTTGCCGGCCTTGACCAGGCGTCCCCAGCCGGCATCGCCGTAGATCGCCAGCGCGCGACCCTCGCAGTTGGGATGCGTGATCGCTCCCGGAAGCGGGCCAGCACCAGGCCATCGCAAGCGGGCATGGATCGGCCGGTCGGCGTGGCGGAGGAACGCCTGGGCTTCGACGACCAGCTGTGGATCCGGGGTCCGCGGGAGGAGTTCGCCGGCCTCGGGCGCACAGCGTCCGCAGTTCGCCGCCTCCGGGTCATCGAGGGCCCGGGCCAGGAATGCCATCAGGCAGCCTTCGTGCGACACGTACTCGGTCATCTGGGCGAGTTCGGTGCGCCGCGTCTCGGTCACGCGCTCGATCCGCTCGACATCGGGGTGCCACGCATTCGGCGTCCGGAAGTACCGCGAGCGCTCGCGCGCTACCGCACCATCGATCTCCAGGAGTTTCAGCGCCTTCTCGATCTGCGACCGTCGGAGGTTGACGTGCGCCTCGAGATCGCTGGGGCACGCGCCGCGGCTTCCGGGCCACGACTCGAGCGCGGCCAGGACGCGCTCCATGTGAGCCGCAGGCGGAAAAGCGGTGTCGATGAAGTAGGCCGCGATCTCGTCGTCCTCGCGCCCGTTGAGGACGATGCCGAGGGCATCGTCGAGCGCCCGGCCGGCGCGGCCAACCTGCTGGTAATAGGCGATGACCGAGCCCGGACGCTGGAAATGGATGACGAAGGCGAGATCGGGCTTGTCGAAGCCCATGCCGAGCGCCGTGCTGGCGACAAGCACCTTGAGGTCGTTCGTCAGCAGCGTGTCCTCGAGTTCGATGCGCCTGGGGCCATCGAGCCCGGCGTGGTACGCCGCGGCGCGAACGCCCCGTCCCTGAAGCCAGCGGGCAACCCGCTCGGTGTCGGCAACCGTGAGGCAGTAGATGATGCCGGCGCCGGGGAGATGCGGGATGTGCTCGGCCAGCCAGGCGAGCCGTTCCGCGGAATCGCGCAGCGTGATGGCCTGCAGCCGGAGCGACGTTCGGGCCAGCGGGCCGCGGATCACGCGGATATCGGAGCCGAGCTGCTCTGCCACATCGGCAACCACCCGGTCATTGGCGGTCGCGGTGGTAGCGAGCAGCGGGATACCCCGCGGCAGCGTTCGGATGAGGCGTCCGATCCGGCGGTAGTCGGGGCGGAAGTCATGGCCCCAATCGGAGATGCAGTGCGCCTCGTCCACGACGAAGAGCCCGATTCCGCCCTGGACGGCGGGCAGCATCCTCGCCATGAAGTCTTCATTGGCCAACCGCTCGGGCGAGATCAACAGGACGTCGCATGACCCGTCGTGGAGCGCTTCCACGGCATCCGTCCAGTCCTCGACGTTGCTGGAGTTCACGGTGATCGCCTTCAGGCCCAGGCGCTCGGCCATCGCGATCTGGTTGCGCATCAGGGCGAGGAGCGGGCTGATGACGAGCGTCGGTCCGGCACCCGCGTCGCGCAGAAGCCGCGTGGCCATCCAGTAGACCAGGCTCTTACCCCACCCCGTGCGCTGCACCACGAGGACCCGCGCCCGTTCCCGGGCGATGGCCTCGATGGCCTCCCGCTGCCCAGTCCGGAACTCGTGGTCCGGTCCGAGCATCCGGGCCAGCAGTTGGTCGAGGTGATCGGTCACAGCTCCGCCTCGCTCAGGGTCTCAACGAGCCCATAGGGCGGGACGCCGTACCGCCTATCGTCGCATTCTTCGGCTACCTCGACCCGGCCGTGCACGCACCCGGTCCAGGGTGTCGGCAGATCGTCGTCGGCCCCGGTTTCCTAATCGCGGCTTCTTCGCCAACCACCCTTGCTACGCTGTCAGACGTGCGTCTTCGCCGCATTGAGCTCCGCAACTTCCGGTGTTTCGAATCGCTTGACCTCGATCTCGATCAGACGACCGTGATCGTCGGCGCGAACGACACCGGCAAGTCCACGGTGCTCGACGCGATTCGCTGGCTGGCCGCGCCGTGGGAAATGGCCGCCGACGCTCTCGGCAGGCGCACCCCGGGCGATCCCTCGGAAGAGGGGACGGAGGCATACATCGTCGGATGGCTCGATGAGCTCCCGGGCGACATTGCCCAACACCTGGGCCTGGCGGCACCGGCTGGTGTCCTGCGCCTGGCCCGGACCTCGTCACGGCTGTCCGACCTCTTCTACCTGACAGACGAAGCCGGGCTGCAAGCGCTGTGCGCCGCGCTCGACCTCGAGTCGTGCCGCGAGTACTACGGAGTCGATCAACCCGACGAGGTGCTCGCCATGATGAAGGCCCTCGGGGAGGTGCGGGAGGTCGACGACTGGGTCTGGGTGTCGACGGAAATCTGGGAGTTCGCCTCTTCGGGACTCGGCGGCCTCGAGATGCTCGATGCGTCCGGCATCACGGCGATCTCGCTCGGCCGTGCCAGTGACACCCGATGGAACGCGCGTTCCGTCGTCGACGCGATGCTGCGACAACGCCTCGGCGCGGTCGAGGATCGCCGCGAGCACCACTGGCCGCTGGAACTCACCGGCGCGGAACAGGACCTGGCGGCAGCGCTGACGAAGATCGATGAATCGCTCGATACACTCACCGCCGCTCTATCGGACGCCCACTCCGAGCGCCTCGATCCCGGATCGGGCTTCACCGAGATCCGGTGGCACACGACCGTCCGCGGCTCCGACCTCCGCGACGTCATCCAGAGGAACCTCACGGCGAAGGTCGTCGACCACGGGTCGGAGGTCGCCCTCGATGTACTCGGGCCGGGCGCCAACCGGACCCTGGCGATCGCAGCGCTCGGGCTGTTCCGCGACCCGGAGTGGTGGGGGCTGCCCGGCAGCGGTCGGTCGCAGCTCACCCTCCTGCTCATCGAGGAACCCGAAACAGGCCTACATGCCGCGGCACAGCGCGCTCTCGCGCGGTCGCTGGCCCAGTGGGCCACGTTCGGGCTGCAGCTCGTGGTCGTCACCCATGCGCCGGCGTTCGTCAATGCCGCGGCGCCCGGTGGCATCCGCATCGCACGGAAGGATCCCGACCCCGACGGCGGCACGCGGTACCGCAGGTACGTGGTCCGCGCAGAAGGGCTCGAGGATGTCCGTGAGAGTCTCGGCCTGCAGCCCGCGGACGTCCTTCTGTGTCGCCGTTTCGTGGTGGTCGAGGGCGAGAGCGACCGGCTCGTGCTGGACGCCTGGGCAAGGCGCATGGGCATCGACCTGCGCGCGGTTGGCGTCCAGCTCGTGCCCAGCGGCGGCTACGCGATGGCCGAGCAGGTCGCGCGCTTCCTGAACCTCGCGTACGAGGGCGCCGAGTTCATGGTCGTTCTCGACAACGGATCCGACAGCGGCCGGACGGCGCTCGAGATCGAGGGGCGCTTTGGCGGCCGCGTGCACGCCGAGGTCTTGAGCCGGACCGAGATCGAGGGCTACTTCCGGGCCGACGCGCTCGTCGGGTGGCTGCGGCTGCACGGGGTTACCGACGACCAGCCAGCGCTCGAACGGGCCGTGGCCGAGATGGCTGCCGTGCCGAGCCGACGCCGCGGGCTCGGGGCACTCGCGCAGCGTTTCCTCGCTCGTCCGTTTGACAAGGTCAGGGACGGGCTGACGATCGCGAACCTGACCGCGGAACGGGACCTGGACCCGGAGATCTGCGCGCTGCTCACGCGGATCGCGGCAGAGTGAGCGCCTGTGAATGAAAGGTCCCGATCGGATGACCTGATCGCGCCATAGAACCTGTCACGGCGGTCCGTCACGATCGCGCCGATGATCGCCATGATCGAGCTGACGGACCAGGAGTGGTGGCTGGTCCGTGACCTGTTCGACCCGCGAGGCCGTCGCGGCCCACCCGCCCGCTATCTCCGTCGCCAGATGGTCGAGGCGATGCTCTTCCTCGCCCGCACCGGCTGCCAGTGGCGCTACCTGCCGGAGCGCTACCCGCCCTGGTCCGCCGTCTGGCAGCAGTGGCGGCGCTGTCGGCCGGCCTGCCCCTCACCGGCGTGTGTCCCGTCACGCACGAGCATACCGAGTGGCGTGTCAGCTTGTCTGGCACGGAGGGCGAGCGAGCCCGCCGACGCTCACAGCCGGTGTATGAATCCAGGCAGGCGGGCCCGTGTGCACCTCCACGGGGACCCGGGCGATGACGCCGGCGATGGCCTCCATCTCGGCCGGCTCCATGCCCAGACGGATCACTCGATGGACCCCGCGAGAAGACCGGATCCGCCTCGGTAACGGGCACCTCAATCATCTCCAACGGCCCGGGAGGATGGACCTCGACGACCGGGCATGGGACTGCTCCGTCGGATCGCCTCGAGGAGGAACCGCCAGTCATCCGGCGAGCGCGGGCGCGGGTCGGCGACATGGACGTGGGCGAGGATGTCCAGCTCCCAATCGCAGATCTCGCTGCCCCGGGCGTACTCCCGTAGCTCGACGGGGAGCTCCACCGTCGGGGCGCCTGCCGATGGATCGCCGGCTCGAACCATGAGATCGAGCAGCGAGACACCCAGGGCCGCCGCCAGCCGGGAGATGACGATGGCGGACGGACGCGCTCGATCCCCCGCGTGTTCGAGGTGCCCAATGTAGGCCCTGGACACGCCCGATTGGCGCGCCAGCGACTCGAGAGACAACCCGAGCTCGCGTCGCCGGCTGTGGATGAAGTCGCCTAGTGGCATCGCTTCCCGAGCACGACCGATCGGCGCACTTGCGCGCCGGGCAGGAGGACGGTTACGCTGTGATCTCTGCTAGAGCAGAGGATCCAGAGTATACATGAGAGGACTGTCGGTGAGAGGAGCCGTTTGTCAAGGAGATTCCTCGGGCACCGAGGCGCACGGCGCGGGCCGAGGTCGGGCGGCCACGTCGTCGGCGTCGGAGCCGACCTGGCCATCACGAGCGACACGTAATGCCCGGTGCGACGCGGCAGGGCGCCGTCTCGTGCGGCCCGCGGTGAACCTGCTGCCCGGCTCCGTGGCTGGCATCCACGCGGATCCGCGGCGGCGCGTGCCGTGCCGCGCGGTGGAGGGGTACCATGGCTGACTCTCATCTCTCGCCGTTCCTTACCGCTTCCGAGATCGATCTCCTCCGAGACGTCCTCAACGGGGTCTGGTTGGCACCCGAGGGCGTGCTGACGCCGTGGAGTCCGGGCAACCCCGACTTCCTGCGTGACGAGATCATCGCCGAGGTCGTTGCCGCCATCGAGCTGGATGCGGTCGATCGCAAGTGGGGCGTCAACGCTCCTGCGCTGCTGGCCAAGCTCGCGCAACTCGAGCCCGACGGGGCGAGCACCCTGCTCGCGGACATCGAGGCGTTCTGGCAGGTCGCGCCGTACCGGCCGCCGGCGAGTGGCGAGACCGTCGCGGACGCACTGGTCGGTCGCTACGACCCGGGTGAGGGCGGGGCCATCATCCGAGCCGCCGTGACGGTCTCGCCTGGCTACGGCTACGTCAAGGAGCCCTCCGCCCGGCCCCCTGCCGACGAGGAGGCACCGCGCGACATCCCGTAGACCGGGTGCGCCGGTCCTCGGGTCGGACCCCGACAGCGGGCGCTTCCCGCCATCTGGGCCCGTCTGCCGGATACTCGGCGACATTGAGGTCGAGTCCCTCCCACTCGTCGGCGAGCGCACCCACCAGAGCTCCTCGCCGCTGGCCTCGTCGAGCAACCCCGCATTCTTCACCACCACGTGGGCCGGGAACGCGCGCCGGTAGGCGGTGAAGCTGGTGGTGATCGGGGCCCCGGGGTCACCCAACGCGTCGGCCACGCGGCGTCGCAGGTCGTCGAGGTCGTGGCCCGACTCGGGCAGATCCGCCGGGCGTGCAGCTTCCCCGTCGCCCTCCTGCGAACCGAGCGCGCTCATCGCGTCACCCGGCCGGGGGCTGCGTGCCCGGATGGCCCCGCCCGGCACGCTCGATGCGCACGAACCCGGCCTGCGCGATGGCCGCCTGCAGCGCGGCGCCAGAGAGCTCGCGCGCTTCGGCGAGGCGCATCGCGAAGCGCACGATGGCGTCGCGGTTGGCCGTCACGCACGCCTCTGCCAGGGCGCGCAGCTCTTCGGCCGTCGCGACGGCGGCCTGCGCCTGGCGCGCCCGCAGCGCCTCGGGCAACTGGTGTCCGAAGCCGCCCGGGCTGATGGGCGGGAAGCCGCGGTCGAGCCCCGCGCCGATGCGCCGCAGCAGTCCCTGGGTGACCGAGGAGAGATCGTCCTCCGCCCCCAGCGTCGCCTCGCCGTACACGGCGAGCTCGGCCGCCAGCCCGCCGTACCCCACCGCGAGATGACTGCGCAGGAGGCTGTCGGGCAGGAGGGCGAGGTCGACCGACTCCGCCCCCACCGCGGTGGCCCCGCCGAGCGGCGTGAGGCGCACCGAGTAGACGAAGTCGGGCCCCTCGAGCCCGATTCCCA
>JAJYJR010000140.1 GCA_021789355.1 Chloroflexota bacterium
CCGCCAACGGACCTGCTGGTGCGCGTGACCACGACCCCGGCCACCGCCTCCCCGGCCGCGGGCAGCACGCAGGCCGGCGGGTCCGGCAGCGCCTCGAGCGCGCACGGGGGCGGCAGTCCGGCGGCAGGGGACGGTTCACGGTCGAACGGCAATCCCGACCCGGGCGCAAACGGCAACGTCGCCGGCAACGGCAACCCCGACTCGGGCGCAAACAGCAGCGCCGGCGCCAGCGCCACCGGCAACGGCAACGGCAACTCCAACGGCAACTCCAACGGCAACGGACCTCCGGCGGCGACACCGGCCCCAACTGGCGCGCCCGCGCCGACTGCGGCCGCGAACGGCAACGCCCTCGGCAACGGCACCGGCAACTCCAACGGCAACGCCGCGACGCCGGTCCCCCAGCCGCCGCCGCCCCACGCCCAGCCCACCGCCCCACCCGGCCAGGTCGGGCGGACGCCTCCGCCGGGCGCCGCGCAGACGCCCAAAGCGTGAGCCGCAGATGGTGAGCGACCAGATCCGCCGCGTGCTGCTCGTCGACGATGACGTGCGCCTGCTCGCCCAGCTGACCGAGCGGCTGGAGCGCGACGGCTTCGAGGTCCATCCGGCACGGTCGGGCGCCGAGGCCATCTCGCGCTTCACCGCGTTCGCACCCGACATCGTGGTCCTGGACCTGATGATGCCCGGCATGGACGGCGAGGAGACCGCGGAGCGGCTCCTGCGACTGGACGACGTCCCCATCATCGTGCTGTCCGCGATCACCGCCGGCGAGAGCAAGGTCAAGTTCATCGAGCGGTACGCGGAGGACTACGTCACCAAGCCGTTCGACTACGCCGAGCTGCGGGCCCGGATCAAGCGGGTGGCCCACCGGCTCGGCGAGCGCGTGCGCGAACGCGAGCTGCGGCTGGGGCCGGAACTGACCCTCGTGCTGCAGCGGCGCGAGGCCTGGGTCTCCGGCCAGCGGGTACCCCTCAGCCCCATCGAGGTCAGGCTGCTTGGCGCGCTGTCGCGAGACCTGGGCCGGGTGGTGCGGACCCAGCAGCTCATCGCCCGGGGCTGGAGCGAGGTGGACGCCGCCGACGAGTCGTTCGTCTGGGTCTCGGTCCGCCGCCTGCGGCAGAAGATCGAGCCCGACCCCGACCATCCGCGGTACCTGGTGACCGAGCGGGGGGTCGGCTACCGGCTGGTGCCGGCCGCGACCTGAGGGGCGGCCCATGGCGCCGCCCCGGGGGCTCTCCTACCGGCAACAGCAGACGCTCTCGCTGCTGATCCTCGCGGTCGTCCCGGTCGTGCTGGTCGCCGCCATCGTGCTCGGACAGGTCGATGGGGTGGTGAGGGCCGACGCGGACAGCCGGGCCGTCGACGCCGGTCGGGCGGTCCAGAGCATCCTCGGGTCGGACGCCGCGTCGCTCGACCGGCTGGCCCAGAGCTACGCCGCCTGGAGCGTTCTCCAGGGGTACGTCGCGGGCCTCCAGGAGCGGGACATCGCCCAGTCGGTCGTCGACTTCCAGGTCGCCCAGGGCGGCGTGGACGACGCGGTCGTCATGGCGGGCACGCACGCGATCGGGGGAGGTTCGGGCCCCGCCGTGGGCGCGCTCGAGGCGGTGCTGGGACGCGCCCTGGCCCCGGGCGGCACGCTCCCGCAGTCCACCTACGCCGACCTGCCGGGCGGCGTCTACCAGGTCTCGCTGCAGCCGATCGACCTGTCCGGCCGGTCCGGCCCGGGTGTGGTGGCGAGCGGCGGGCGTGCCGGCCTAGCCTTCGCGCAGCGTCTCGGCTCCGACTTCGTGGTGCAGGCCAGGGGGCTCACCGCCTTCGACGTCGCCGTCTTCGACGCGTCGGGCGCCCTTTCCGCCGCCTCGGACCAGGCCATCGCGCAGAAGTCGGCCCCGGGCGCGACACCGCTATCCACCGGTGGCGACGCGCTGGTGCCCCGGCGCCTTCCGAACAACGTCGTCGCGGTCGCGCTGCCCGTGCTGGGCACTGCCGCGGCGGGCACGTCCGCGGCAGTGGGCACCGTCGTGGTCGCCACCCAGCTCGGCCTCGCCTCGACCATCGGCCCGAGCCTGGTGCCGTACCTCGCGGCCCTCCTGGGGCTGGTGCTGGTGTTCGCGGCATCGCTGGCGGTCTACCTGGCCGACCTGCTGCGACGGCGCCTCGGGGCAGTGGAGGCCGGCCTCGCGGCGGTCGCCGCGGGCGATCTCGGGACGCGGCTCCCCGCGGGCGACCGGGACCCGCTGGACCGGCTGGCGGCGTCGCACAACCGGCTCGCCGCCGCGCTCGATCGGCGCGATCGGGTCGTGTGGCGCTCGCTGGAGGCGCTCGAGGCGCTGCGCCCGGAGCGCGGTCCGGCGAACCTGCTCGGCGACGTGCTCGACGCGGCGCGCTCCATCTTCGAGCTCGAGGCGTGCTGGCTGCGCGACGGGACCGGCGCGGTGGTCGCGAGCTCCCCACCGGTCCCTGCGCCTGCCGATACGGCCCCCTCGCCTGCCGATCCGTCCCTCGTGTCGGCCGACCTCGACGCGATCCCCGGCAGCCGCCTGGAGGGCACGGGCCCCTCGGTTGGCTCGTGGACCGTGGCCGACCGTGCCCTCTTCGGGCTGTTCGCACGCGAGGCGGGTGTGGCGCTCCGCAGCGCCGGGCTGCACGAAGAGGCCTCGCGGCGCGTCGAGCGGCTCGGGCGCGCCAACGAGCTCCAGCGCGAGTTCGTACGGGGCCTGGGCCACAACCTGCAGGCGCCGCTGGCGCGGATCCTGATGTCGTCCGAAGACCTTGTGATGGCGTCCTCGCCCGACGACGATCGGCGGCGCCACGCGGAGGCGATCAACGCCGACGCGGACCGGCTCACCCGTGTCGTCCGTGAGCTGCTGACGGCGACCCGCCTCGATGCGGGCGTGTTCGTCCCCGCGGAGGAACCGTTCGCACTGGGGCCGGCCGTCCGCCGGGCGTGGCATGCGCTCGCGTCGGATCGCCGCCTCGACCTGGTCGATCGGAGCGCGGGGTGGCTGGCCGTGGGGGATCGGGAGGCGGTGGAGCAGGTGGCCTGGATCCTCCTGGACAACGCCGTCCGCTACGCCCCGTCGGGGCCCGTCCACGTGAGCATCGTGCCCGAGGGGAACCGCGCGCTGCTGGTGCGGGTGCGCGACGAAGGGCCCGGCGTGCCGCGCTCCGAACGCGCCCTGATCTTCCGGCGGTTCCAGCGCGGTTCCACGGCGCGGGGCCATGACGGGACAGGGCTCGGGCTCGACGTGGCACGCAGGCTGGTGCGCGCCATGGGCGGGCAGCTCCGCTACGAGGAGGCGCCCGAGGGGGGCGCGACCTTCGCGTTCACGCTCCCGGCCGAGCGCGCGTCGGCCCCGGAGTGAGCCGAGCGGGCCTGGGCGCCTGTCTCGCGTCGAAGTCAGGCGGCGCTCACCGCGAGCCGTTCGAACTGGGTGCGGATCACGGCGCGCAGGCCATCGGGCAGGTCGGGCACGGCCGCGTCTGCATTCGCCATGCCGGCCTGCAACCGTTCGACGGTGTCGTCGATCGTCGCCCGGGCGACGATGTCGGGGATGCCCCAGGAATGGGCTTCGGAGATCAGGTGTGCACGGGTGATCTCGTCGATCCGCCACTTGCCGCCGACCGGCAGCGCCGCCTGGCGCTGCGTGGGGAGAAAGAAGAGCGTCGGGGCAACGTCGTAGAGCGGCGCGAGCGACAGCGTCCGTGGCGATGCTCGGACGACCGAGATGTTCTTGGCGTGAGCGTCCGAGTTGGCGAGTGCGACGTTTACGACAGTCTGCTCGAGAAGCCGGATCAACTCGGCGGGCGCGTCGACGCCGCGAGCGACGAGCAGATCCGCGAGGCGGCGCAGGGATGCCTCTCCGCGTTTCGTCGACCGCGCGTATTTCGCCGTCGGCGGCAGCCCGAGGACCTGGCAGAGGTCCTCCTGGTGAATCCGGACAACCGATCCTGGTCGAACCACGCGGTCGTAGCGCTCGACGATGACCGTGGGCCGATGCCCTGGCGGCGTGACGAGCTGGGCCGACGCGGTGCGCGCAACGCCGGCAGCGGCCTGGAGTGCCCACGCTTCGGCGGCTGCGAGGCCCGGATAGCGGGCCGGTTCCGGCTTCAGGATGTGGGTGCTGAGGGCGCCTTGGAGTGGCAGAAGCCAGGATTCGTCGACGCGAGCGAGGAGGAGCTTATCCTGCGCCCCACCAAGCGAGAGTCGGACCTCGCGATCGACCTCGGCGACGAGGCGGGGCAGCGCGTCGAGCCGGCTCCAGACGTCGGCGTCCGTGAGCTGCAGGTACGAGCCTGACGCCGGTGTCCTGCCCTCGGGCATCACCGACACGGCGCCTGCGCACTCCCAACCGATGGCGGCGAGCAGGCCGAAGCTGTCGCCCCGCTCCACGCCATGCTCGGCTTCGGCCGCGCTGCGGCGCTCCTCCTCGGGCAGCAGACCGTCGAACCAGGCTCGGGTGAACGTGGTGGTCCACACGTCCTCGTTGGCCTGGTCGGCGACGCTCAGCCGCGACGCTCCTGGGTATTGGCGATACTGGAACGCGCGGCGATCTCGGACGAGGTCGCCCACTCGCTCGTCGCCGAGCCAGACAGCGAGCCGGTCGGTCACGAGTCGGGCCGCCGCTCGTCGACGATCGCGTCCTTCTGGGCGACTACGACTTTGCCGCCGAGCAGCGCGAGTCCCCGCATCGCAACCCGCAGGCTCACGGGGCCGCCGTGCTCGAGGGCGACGACCGTCTGCCGGCTTACGCCGAGCCAGGACGCCAGTGTCGCCTGAGCCCAGCCGCGCTCGCGCCGAAGCGCGCGGATCGAGCGCCCGATCCCCGCGGCATCGTAGACCTCGCGCATGTCGGTGCTCCCCATGTCGGACCTGGGCGACATTCCGCTCGCCGGTGGCAATGTCAACTGTGCTGGACTTTATTCGATACCAGACCAATTGTCCATCCTGATGGACATCCCTCACGATGATCAAGATGTCAATCGTGCTTCCCGCCCACATCCTCGACGTTCGCTGGCGGCACCCGCTCTCGTTCACGCCGAGCGGCCACTCCCGACGCGGCTCCGTTCCGGGCGCACTGCCGCTGCTATGCTCGCGCCATGAACGCCGCGCCGCGGCCCGTGCGGATCCTGCTCGTCGACGACGACCCGAACCTGCTGGTGGTGCTCGTCGACCAGCTGCGTGACGACGGCTTCGAGGTGGTCACCGCGCGCGACGGGTTCGAGGCGCTGCGGCGGCTGGAGCAGGGCTGGCCCGACCTCCTGATCGTCGACCTGATGATGCCGCGCATGGACGGCCTGACGCTCGCCCGGCAGGTGAAGGAGCGCGCCGACCTGCCGGTCATCGTGCTGTCGGCGGTGGACAGCGGCGACTCCAAGGCGAGCACGCTGGAGGCCGTCGCCGAGGACTACGTCACCAAGCCGTTCCACTACCCTGAGCTGCGGGCACGGATCCACCGGGTGCTGCGCCGGGTCGGCGACCAGGTGCCGTCCGGGGCGATCCCGCTCGGACCGTCGCTGATCCTCGACCTGCAGAAGCGCCGCGCCATCGTCGACGGGCGCGTGGTGAGCCTCACGCCCGCGGAGTCGCGCCTGCTCTACGCGCTGGCCGCCAACCTGGACCGCATCGTCTCCACCGAGACGCTGCTCGCGCGCGGCTGGTCCGACGCGGAGGTCCCCGACCCCTCGTATGTCTGGGTCACGATGCGCCGGCTCCGCCAGAAGATCGAGGCGGACCCGGACCATCCGGTTTATCTCGAGACGATCCGTGGATCGGGCTACCGGCTGAGAAGGGTGGTCGAGGCTGCCTCGCTGACCGACACGGAGCGCTCGTAGCGGCGACCCGCACCGGCTGAGAACCGCCGGCCACCGTCGCCTTCGCACGCTGATTGGGGCCCCCCAGGCCTGCGCGTCTCCCTTGGGTTCGCCTCCGTTGCTGGCACGCACCGGTACTTTGGGTGCATCCCCTCGGATTGGAAGGTACCGGTCCTGCCGCAATTCGACCTGCAAGTGACCGTCGCCAGACTCATAGCGCTATGAGATCACGTGGCACCACATCGATCGCGCGACGGATCCTGTTGCGTGTCCGGCTGCACTCCCGCGGCCAGGCGCTGGTCGAGCTTGCGCTCGTCTCAACGATTCTCGTGCTGCTGCTCGCGAGCGCCTTTGACCTGGGGCGGCTCTTCTACACGACCATCACCATCTCTGGAGCCGCCAGGGCAGGTGCACTCCAGGCAGCGGTCACTCCGAACTCATACAAGTCGCAAGACTGCGCGGCAAATGCCTGGGACGCCTCCAACGCGATCGTGTGCGCGGTCCAAGACGAAACCGCCAGTTCACTCGTCCATATCACGTACAAACAAATCACGGTCACGTGCCAGGACTTCGCCGGAGACGCCGTAGCCCCGTGCCCCAGCGCCCCTGCCTCCAACGTTCGCTCGAACGTGACCGTGACTGCATCGATGCCCCTGCTCACGCCCGTCCTGCAGGCGATTCTCGGTTCGAGCGTGCCGGTAAGCTCATCCGCGCTCTCGGACCAGAAGGCCCTGCCGCCTCCGGTGACGCAATGACATCGGCGACGACCCACTCGCGATGGCACACCCGGACCGACGGGCAGTCCCTCGTTGAGTTCTCACTCGTTCTGCCGGTCTTGCTGTTCCTCATCCTCGCGATCGCGGATGGCGGGAGAGGGATCTTTGCTTACAACGGAACGAGCCAGGCGGCTCGCAACGTCGCTCGGGTGGCCAGCGTCAACTGCTTTGATCCCAACGGAGTGTTCGCGCCCTGTGACAAGACGAATGACCCGGCGATCGCCGCCGCGATCGCCGCACAGCAAGTCTCCCTCGTCGGGCCAAGCACGTGGACGGTCACCTGCGTGGACGCATCTGGCAACACCCCGAGCCCAGCGTGCTCAGTCGGCGACTACGTGAAGGTCACGGTGACGGCCAAATTCCAACTCATCACGCCCGGCGTCAGCGCTGCGTTCGGGCCGGTCAATGTCACGTCCACGAGCACCGTGCAAGTCCTCCAATGACCACCCGCAGCGCGAGGTTCCTGGAATGAACAGCAAGCGCGACACGCAGCGACGTGAACGTGGCCAGACGCTCGTGGTATTCGCGCTCTCGCTTGTCGTGATCATCGCGTCCGTGGGCCTTGTGCTCGACGCGGGTGGAGCGTACGCGCAGCAGCGCAATCAACAGCGAGCGGCCGATCTCGCCGCGCTGGCGGGGGCTACGGCGGAAACCAGCTGCTGGCAGGGCTGCTCAGGAGGAGCGACTCCCCGCCAGGCGATGATCAACGCCGCGGTGGCGTCCGCCAGTGTTAACGGTTTCACGGCGACTGAGGTCGGGGTCAACATCCCTCCACTCTCGGGCAAGTATGCCGGTACCGGTGGCGATTGCTCATCCATCGCGTCGATGCCGTGCTGGATCGAGGTCGTGATCACCCGCAATCACCAGAATGGGTTCGCGTCGGTAGTCGGACAGGCTTCGTGGCCGGTAACAGGCCGGGGCGTGGCTGTCGGCGGCGTGGCAAACGCCGTCACGAATGGGATTGCACCGATCATGTTCAACAAGAAGGCAGTCGTTGACCCTGACCACGGCACAACGAAGCCCTACTGCGACCCGCAATCCAAGAAGTGCAGTCCGAACGGCGCGGTTCCCGTGGAAGACACTCAATTCAACTGGACGAACTTCTGTGCATCACCCAGCGGCTGTAATCTGAGCTCCAGCAGCGCCAAGACCATCATCGCGGGCGGAGGCATTCCGTTCACCGTCTATCTGGGTATGAGCTTGGGTCCCAACAACGATGGCCAGCACACGTCGGTATGTCACACCTTGGTCCAGACCTACCCCCAAGGAGCTGATCTCCCAGTTGCGATCGAAGTGCCGGATCCGAATAATCCCGGCAACGCGATCTTGGTGGGGTTCTGGATCTGGCACTTCGATGCCGCGAACACCAACTGCCAAGGTAAGGATGGCGAGCTGCTGAAGGGCTATTTTGTCCAGGACGTCGCAAACACGCTTCCCCTCACGATTACACCCGACGGAGGTAAGGCGACCACTGGCGAGTTCATCGCCAATCTCGTCGAGTAGGGAGAGCGGAGTAAACGTCCGGTCGACCAACGAATCCCCTGTAGATGAGGCCGTGGACAGTCAGGGAGCCGCGGCCTCATCGCGTTTCGCGACGAATCGCCCGGACTCGGGTACTGGACTAATGGTCAACCCCTAGCCGGTACCATCGCCGGGGCTGACGCAAGGTTGGAGTAAAGGTCCGGTCCGCACCGTTTGGTGCATGCATGCAAACGCGTTCCCACCGCGGCCACGAGGGCGCCGTCGCCAACTGTCGAAGGGCCAGGCCCTTGCCGAGTTCGCCCTTGTGTCCGTGGTGCTCGCCTTCCTGCTCGCCACGGTCTTCGACTTCGCGCGCGTCTTCTACGCGAAGATCACCGTCGAGAACGGCGCGAGAGCGGGGGCACTGGTGGCGGCCCAGGCTCCAGCCGCGTTCACGGGCACCGACTGCACCTCCACCAACCAGACTACCGATGCGATCGGCTGCGCCGTGCAGAACGAGTCCCGCGGGTCGGCCGTGACGGTCACAGCGGCCCAGATCACGGTGACCTGCCAGGATTTCTCCGGCAGTGCCGTCTCCCCTTGCCCGAGCGCCCCGACCGCGGACGTGCGATCCAAGGTGGCCGTCTCGGCCACAGTGCCGTTGCTCACGCCGATCATGCAGGCACTCTTCGGCGCCTCGCTGCCCGTGAGCGCGTCCGCACTCTCCGACCAGCAAGCCCTCCCAACCCCGAACAGCTCGTACGCCCCACCGACGGCGAGCCCGACCCCATCTCCCTCGCCGACGGCGAGCCCTACGCCCAGCGCGACTGCCACGACCAACCCCTGCCAGCCTGGGCAGGCACCGGTCCCGGACCTCGTGATAGGAGCGGGCGGCCATAACACGAGTGAGACGGTGGCCGAGGCGCGCAACGAATGGGCGACCGCAGGCTTCTCCACGAGCCAGTTCTTCCCGGCATCCTCGAATGGGGTCGACAACAAGCAGGTGACCGGGCAGTACGCGGACGCCGGGTACACGCAGGCGCTCACGCCCGGTACCTGCATGTCGACCACCATCAGCGTCTATGTGACCTACCCGGGGTCGTGAGAGCCATGAAGATCCCGAGGGTTACCCACCGTGGGCCGCAGGGGCAGTCACTTGTCGAGTTCTCGCTGGTCCTGCCCGTCCTGCTCCTGCTCGTGTTCGCACTCATCGACGGGGGACGCGCCATCTTCGCCTACAACCAGATGTCGCAGGCAACGCGCAATGTCGCGCGCGTGGCGAGCGTCACCTGCTTCCAGACCACCGTTCGTTGCGACTCGTCGACGTCCGGGACCCCCATCACGTCCGCCATCGCCGCGCAGGCGGCAGGACTCCAGGGGCCCGTCACATGGACGGTGACATGTGTCGATCCAGTAACAGACGCCGCCGCCAGCCCGTGTGTCGTCGGCGACCTCGTGAAGGTCAACATCACGTCCCAGTTCAGCCTGATCACGCCGTTCGTCGCGCAGGCGTTCGGCGCCGTCAACGTCGGTTCGACCAGCGAGCAGGAGATCCTGCAATGAGCACCCGCGTCCTCGACGGCATCCGTCGTCGCGTCGCCCCGCGCCTCCGGGACCAACGCGGTCAGACGCTGGTGCTGTTCGCCCTCTTCCTCGTCTCCCTGCTCGCCGCCACCGGACTCGTCATCGACACCGGCGGCGCCTGGTCACAGGAGCGCAACCAGCAGAAGGCGGCTGATACTGCTGCGTTGGCGGGCGCCACGGTCGAAGCGAACGGCGGACTCCGCACGGCGATCATCGCCGCGGCGGTCGCCTCCGCGCAGGTCAACGGCTACTCGTCGTCAGAGGTGCAGGTGAACATCCCTCCGACGCAGGGCGCGTATGCGCCGGGGGGCAGCCAGTCCGGGCCGCTGAGCACGAACGACTGCTCGACAGCGGCCGCCACGCCCTGCTGGATCGAAGTGATCGTCAACCGCGCCCACAGCAACGCGTTCGCGTCCATCGTCGGACAGCCGTCATGGCCTGTGAGCGCGCGTGCCGTTGCGGTGGGGGGCTTTGCGAACGGGGCCAACAATGCGGCTCCCATCCAGTTCAACTACAAGGCCGTGGGTCAGTCCGATCGAGGCAACGAGAAGAGCTACTGCGATCCGCAAGGCGGCCCCAATTGCCCGCCGAACACTTCGTTCCCTTTGATGGCGAACCAGTTCGCATGGACGACGTTCTGCGTCAACCATCCCCAGAACTGCAACGTGGACGCCAGCACGGCGAAAGCCATCATCACCGGTGGCGGGTTCTCGTACACGGTCGACCTCGGGATGTATCTCGGCCCGAACAACCACGGCCAGATGTCAGACGTCTGCAAGACCCTCGTCGCCCAGTACCCGAGCGGCGCGGACCTCCCGGTCGCGATCAGCGACGATAACGGGATCCTGATCGGGTTCTGGGTCTGGCATTTCGACCCCAGCGAGACCTCCTGCGACGGTCAGATCACGCTCGGCGGCTGGTTCGTGGACAACATCACGGCCAGCCTGCCCCTGACCATCGACGCTGGCGGCAACAAGTCCACCTACGGGCAGCCGGTGGTTCGGCTGGTGGAGTAGGCCGCTCGCGCTTCTCCACCTCCCCCGCGTCCCGCGCCGGCTGATATGCTCGCCCCACCGTGAGCCGGCTATCCCTCCGGTCCCGCCTCTTCCTCGCGCTCGCGACGGTGGCGCTGCTTCCCG
>JAJYJR010000141.1 GCA_021789355.1 Chloroflexota bacterium
CAGGGAGTATCCGGGTTGGCTCCGCGTCGCCGCTGGCGAACCGCTCGAGTTCCTGCTCGACCATCGAGAGGAAGACCGGGTCGGCCAGATGGAGATCGCCGATCAGGGCGTCGAGATCGCGCTCGGCGACCTCGACCCGGATCGGCCCCGAGTGGCGCCCGGTCGCGTCGGGCTTGCCGCACATCATCTGCAGGCCGCTCTTGTGCCACGCATGAATGGCGATTCGATGGCCGCACCGGTCGTCGTAGGCGATCGAGGAGAGCAGGCTGACCCGATAGGTGCGGCGCACCTTCGCGGACTTCTGGCGGCTCGCGGACACTGCCACGAGGCGTTCCCAGTCCGCGAGCGGGTACAGGGCCGGGAGCATGCATGGCACGAGCCCGGGGTCGCCGACCTGGCGGCGCGGCCGCTTGGGCGACTCCTTGCCGGGCTTGAAGCCGGTGTAGTGGGAGGGCATCTGGTAGCCGGCATACTTCGGGTTGCGCAGCGTGCCCGCCCACCAGTGCCAGTCCATGCGAGCGCCGCGCGGCGTGAGGCCGTGGAGATCGGTCGTCGCTGACCAGGCCGCGAGCGCCGCGTAGGAGGCGCCCTCGAGGTAGCGTTCCTTGCCCCCGACGATGATCGACGCGAGCGGCTCGTTCCGCTCATACGAGAGGATGCGGCCGGGCTCGCCCATATAGGACGGCCCTCGCTCGCCGACTCGGTATCCCTCCGGCAGTCGTCCGGTCGGCCGGCCGGTCGCGGTCAGGTGCTCGATGGCCCGCCCGACCTGCTCGCTCGTCTTGCGCGCCCAGTACTCGTCCATGAGTTCCTGGTTGCGCTCGCTCTGCCAGAGGAGCGGGCTGCGCGCGTCGCCCTCGAGCTTGCCCAGGTAGTCGAGATCGATCCCTCGCATGAGGAACTCGTGCTTGACCTCCTGCGCCTCCTTCGCGTTCCGGAACAGGCGGTCCGACAGGTAGGCGCCGATGATGGTGTAGCGGCCCTCGAGCGCCTCGGCGAGCAGACGCTGGAACGCCTCGCGCGCCGCGATCGACGTGCCCGACGCGTTGTCGAAGAAGACGGCTTCCCATTCCACCCAGATCTGGCGTCGGGCAAACTGATTGAGCGTGTAGGTGAGCTGGACGGCCGGCGCCTCGCGCGTCATCGAGCGCGCGTTGCTCTCCCGCACGTAGGCGGCCCCGAGGCGCCACTGCTCGTGACCCGCGGGCAGGCTGACCGCGTAGGCGACCCAGATCGCGCGGAGCTCGTCGAGCGTCCGCCCATGGAGCCCGGCACGATCGATCGTGCGCGGCTCAGCCTGGGCTGAGGAGGTGTCGTCCTGGGTCACTGCGATCACCGATGGTCATCCTTGCCGCACCCCTCGGCATCTGACGTGGTGGCTGGCCGTCCGGCCTGTCCCCACTCCCAGAGGAGCCGTGCCACCGCTCGCGCAAGCGTCCGTGTGGCGATGGGGTCGAGATCGCCGTCGTTGGCGTTCCCAATGGACTCTCTGCACCGTTCGGTTCTCGTCAAGGGCTCCAGCCGGCCATCTTTGGCGTCGGTCGCAGGGCGACTCGATCCAGGGGCCGAGCCCTCGCGGTCGCTGTGACGGTGGCCGTGCGTCGTGATGTGATCCCCTCGTGGACATCTGGGGCGTGCTCGGTGCGGTGAGCGTTGCCGCCATCAGATCACCGGGCTGGCCCGCGGTCGAGGTTTGTCACGCCGGTGATGCCGCAGATGCCGGCCGTCTCTCCATTCACCTACCGCCAGGTCTTCGGCGCCGGGCATCCATCTCCTCTACGGAGACACGCATCTGGGGCTCTGTCGAATCGTTTGCTCCCAGAGTTCCGAACGTTCCGACTGTTCCCCCCGTAACCGGGCGCTCCGCGGTGCCTCTGGTTCATCCGCGGCCCATACGCCAACACGCGCGGCTCTCGTTGTCCAGCGGCAGCGTTGCGCCCGTGGGCCGGGTGGTGGGGATTGCGCACGTTGCGCGCGTGATGCGCCCGCCCGGACCATTCGTAATGTGTCGGCGGATGATCTCAACAGGCTGTCCCCACTTGTCGAGCAGAAGTTCCGCGAGGACAACGAGTTGCCTGCCGGCGCCGACCTCCACGCCCTGTGTGACGGCCACCTCACCACGCTCGCGGAAGGGTTCGGCAAGCAGGGCGGTCTGGTCGTTATGGGGCATCCGCCAGCTTGGTCCGCCGTCGAGCCGCAGATCAGGGCGTTCCGTCGGTTCGTCCCCCGACAAGAGCCCTCTGACGGCTTCCTCAAGATGAGCGTGCCGGATTCCGGGAGTCGGCGCGGGGAACATGGCCCGATGCGCCTGACGGCCCTGACCGATGGGTCATGGCAATAGGTCCGGGAGCGGAACACGCTCGTGTCGCAGACCGTTCGAAGGCATACGGGACCTGTCGACGGGAGTCTGCAACGACTGGCGAGGAATACCTCGGTGGAAGCGGTCAGAGCAACCCTGAAGGCGCGCCGAAAGCATCCAACTGTCGAGAGCTGCGAGCGTCCGCCAAACGGTTGGTGCGAGTCTTGTGAGGGAACCTACCGTGTCCGGCAGGCTGTGTGGCACTCGAGTCGCCCGCGAGTCACTGTCACGATCGCAGCGATCCGCGTCGATCGTCATGATGACGGCGTCTGGTTTGACGTCGCATTCACCGACGAACCGAACGGCCTATACGACTGGCGAGGCCTGCATCGGGTCGGCTGCTCGATGCTGGCCGAAGAGTGGGGCTGGGTATTCGAGGGGTTAGGATTTGGCACGCAATAACTTGACATATGCTGGCTGCTCGGCTATGCTTCGAGGGTGCTCGACGAAGGCGCCATCCGGGACCGCTACCAGGCGCTCGCTCCCGCGGTCGACGAGCGGGTCCGACGGCTGGTCCTCGGCGCGGAGGCGGTGGCCGCCGGTCGCGGCGGCCAGGCGGCGGTGGCGCGCGCCACTGGCGCGTCGCCGGCCACCATCCGGCGCGGTCTCGCCGAGCTCGCCGACCCGAGTGGGCGACCCCCGCAGGGCCGCGTCCGCCGGTCGGGTGGTGGCCGCAAGCGCGCGGTCGAGCTCGACCCCGGGTTGCGCGACGCGCTCGACCGGCTGGTCGAGCCGACGACCCGGGGCGATCCGACGTCCCCCCTGCGCTGGACCTGCAAGAGCCTCCGGAACCTCGCCGCGGAGCTGCGCCGGCAGGGCCACGCGGTTAGCCACCGGGTCGTCGGCGAGCTGCTCCACGAGATGGGCTACAGCCTGCAGGCGAACCGCAAGACCCTGGAGGGGACCGACCACCCCGACCGGGACGCGCAGTTCGCGCACCTCAACGCCGCGGTCCAGCTCCAGCTCTCCCTGGGCGGGCCGGTCATCTCGGTCGACACGAAGAAGAAGGAGCTGGTCGGGCCGTTCAGGAACGGTGGGAAGGAGCTGCGCCCGAAGGGGGACCCGGAGCTCGTCCTGATGCACGACTTCGTCATCGAGGGGCTCGGCCGGGCGAGCCCCTACGGCGTCTACGACCTCGGGCAGAACGAGGCCTGGGTGAGCGTGGGCACCGACCACGACACGGCGGCCTTCGCGGTCGAGAGCATCCGCCGCTGGTGGCGGACCATGGGTGAGCCGCTGTACCCGGGGGCGACCCGGCTCCTCGTCACCGCCGACGGGGGCGGCAGCAACGGCTACCGGGTCCGCTTGTGGAAGCTGGAGCTCCAGAAGCTCGCCGACGAGACCGGTCTCGAGATCGCCGTCTGCCACTTCCCGCCGGGCACGAGCAAGTGGAACAAGATCGAGCATCGGTTGTTCTCGGCGATCACCCAGAACTGGCGGGGCAAGCCGCTCGTGAGTCACGAGGTGATCGTGAACCTCATCGCCGCGACGACGACCCGGACCGGTCTGCGGGTCCGCAGCGAGCTCGACACGAACGGCTACCCGAAGGGCGTGACCGTGAGCGATGCCGACATGAAGACCCTCTACCTCCAGCCCGACGCCTTCCACGGCGAGTGGAACTACACGCTGATCCCCCGCCTCAGGCTGCCTGAGGCATCAGTTATATCGTGACAACCCCTTAGTACTGCCGGCCGTCAAGCAGATCGATGAGGGGCGCGAAGGCCAGCGCGAGCACGGACTCTGACTCGAGCCCAACGCTTGGCACCCCAGCCAGGTGGGAGGCCGCCTCCACTGACTCGGCGGCCGGCAACCTAACAATCGCGATGGGGCCAAACTCGGACGCGGCCGATTCGATGATCATGTCTGGGCCCCTGGAGCGCGCTCGATTGCCGACGACGACAAGCGGCGCGCGGCCAATGCCGAGCGTGCGGGCCGCTGGTCCACTCGAGAGCGCGCGCAGCCCAGACATCTCACCTGGCAGCCTATCGGGGGTCCCCGTATCGACGACCCACGCAAGATACGAACGATCCGGAGCCAACGCCGCGGCCCGGAAGGCGGCCACCGTCATCGCCGTGTAATGCTCCGTGCTTCCGTCGACCACGATGGCGTCGTAGTCGACGGCAAGCACGTCGAACATCCGCTCGAGGATGGCGGCGTGAGTGGACAACAGTTGCCGACGCAGGGGCGCCTCGTCGCTCTCGAAGTAGTCCGCCTGGCTGCACACTCCGGGGAGCAGGCGCAGCCGATCCGGGATCAGCTCGACAGAGAAGAACTCCACATCACGTGCCGAACCGATAGCCGCCGCCGTTGCCGCTGAGTCTTTGGCACCCCAGGCATCACCCGCCCATCGCATGAGCGCGGAGATGCCACGTCTCTTGAGATCGACCGACCGACTTGCGTCGAACCGACGATGGGCGTCCGCGCCATACGCCGAGAGGTCGATCAGCATCACCTTGCGTCCGCGCATCGCCAGACCGTAGGCAACGTTCGTTGCGACCGTGGTCTTGCCGGCCCCGCCGAGTTGGCTGGTGACGACAAGCAAGCGCGCCCGTCCGCCCCCGGATACTTTCATCGTATTCATTCCCAGGGCCCCTTGGTGACTCAAGTGCCGTTATTCAATAGCGGCACTTGAGATGTGCAAGAAGCCTTTGCGTGACCTGGCGGCTGTCAAGGAAGTGACCCAATCCCCGAGCCACAGGAGACTGCGAATACTCTCCCGTCGGCCCTTGGTGTCTCCGCGACGACTGGGTCCAACCTCGACCGCGACTTGCGCTCGTAGCGCGCTGCGATGGTCAGTGTTCTGGACGGCGGTACGGCTCATCGCGATGGGCGGGGAGACTGCTTGGTTCCTCGCCGTTCACGGGGCACTCCTCTGGCGAGGAGGTCGGGTAGCCGCTGCACGCAGCGGTCTGGGCTGGCGGCGGTCCTCCTGAGCGCGGCCGCCACACGAAGTCTCGGTTGAGAGCTGGCACGATCAAGAAGTCTGCCGATGCGTCGCGCTCTCACTGCCGGCCCTCACCGACATCTCGCAGTCGCATCGTCGCAAAGCCTGATCATGGCGGACGTTCGCCACGATCCGGCACCCCGGGCGCCCGCCGATCTCTCTGGCTCCGACGCCCGGGCCTCTCCGCCCTCGCCCATCAGTCGGTTGACTGTGCATACCAGTCCAGCGGGTCAGCGACTTTGCCTACCGTGCCCCCGAGTCCGTCCGGGGGCGCTTGTTCATGCCGAATCCGTGAGCTTGGGCGAGTTCGACGTGCCGTCAAGGCCTGCGCCGGTGAAGGCGTGGCTGCGGGCGAAGGGCGACGAGGTGCTCGAGCGCCTGCCGGTGGCGGCCCGACAAGCACGTCGGATCTCACCGCCTTCCTGAAGCTCCGCGTCGAGGTCACGCTCAGAGGCGGCAAGGGGCGGCTTGCCAACCTCTCCCGCCTCGACATCCGGCTGCGGCTGATGGCCCTCACGTGGAACCGGCAAGATCGCCGAGACCGCTATCGGGAGATCCTGCTCGCGCACTTGCGCGACGAGCCTCGTCCGCAGCGCCTCTGGCGTCGCCACCTGGACGGGGAGTTCTACGATCCTTCCTGAGTCGTGGCGAGTTGAGGCAAAGTTGGGCGTGGCGGTCATCTCGGTCATCATCTACGTCGTTCTCGCCGCGCTCCTGTTCGCCGAGGGGCCGTCGCGCGCGGATGGCTGGTGGCGACGCGTCGCGTTCCTGGCCCTCGGCGGACTGGCTTTCCTGCTGATCGCTCGCGGCGGGATCGACACGCGCGACCTCCTCCGTGCGCCCTCGGTCTTCGACGTGGTGGTCGCAGCGTGTGTCATCGTGGTCGTCGCAGACTTCGTCGGACTGCCTTTGCCCATTGCACGACGACTTGGGATCGGGCTCCACAGTCGGGAGTGGGAGTTCGACAGCCGGCTCTACACGCTGCTGCAGGAGGCAAACCAGGCCGTCGAGGAGGTCAACACGGGCCGCGTGGAGGCCATTCAGCGGCTTCCCCGCATCGTGGCCCGCGTTCGCTCGCTGCGCGCCCCGGACGAGGACTGGGCGGCCGTGCGCGACGGTTTCGCTCTCGTCTTCGAGCAATACGCCGAGCTCCTCGCGCGCAACAGCGAGGCGTCAGCCTGGGAGGGGACGCTCGCCCTCAACCACGATCTCACCGAGCGCACGGATGCGCTACCGCGACACGGCTCCAGAATCCTGGGCAGGGACGCATTGCGCCGGCGCGGACCTCCCCACCGGCGATCGAGTGCGGATCGGCGGCCATCGCCTCCCAGCGACATAGCGCGTCATACACCGTTTGGTCCGCAGTCAGGTGTGATTAGCCATCGTCTCCGGCGAGGCACTACGCAACATTGCGTATTGTTCGCGCCCATTCACCAGCCGTAGAGTCGCCTCGGCCAGTCGTCCCTGCGTGGCGGTCCTCAGCGGCCGCACGCTGGTCGGTGAAGGGGAGCTCGGGGGGAGGGAGGCTAGCATGCGCAGACGTCTGCTCGTCCCCGTGATCGCCCTCAGCGTGCTTGCCACGCCGCTGGCGGGCCCCGTCCGCGCGAGTTCTCCGCCGGTTCCCGGCACGCCCGGCTTTGCCCCATCTTCCATGGCGCCGCAGGTGATGACGGCCGCGGGCGAGCCCCTTGCGCAGATCGGCTCGTGGACCGTTCACGGCAGCTATGTCGCCGCCGGGGTCGGCATGCGTAACCGTGGCTACGGCACGATCACGTTGAGCGGAATCCCCGCGAGCGCCCACGTGTCCCACGCCTACCTCTTCTGGGACGTCCTGGCCGACACGATCAGCCCCGACTTCGCCAGCGGTACGTTCGATTCCCAGCCGATCACGGGCACGCTCATCGGGAGCGACGGTAACCCCTGCTGGGGGAACGCAGCCAACTTCGCCTACCGCGCCGACGTCGCCTCGCTGGTTGCCGGCAACGGCGCCTATGCGCTCGCCGGCTTCGCCTCACACCTCACCGACGGGCAGGACCCCTGGAACGCTTACGACAATACGCCGCCCTTGCTCGAAGGGGCTTCTCTCGTCGCCGTCTACGAGGATCCGTCTGCCGCGCAGACCCAGGTGCTGCTGTACGACGGTGCGGCCGGAGATGCGTATACCACCCTGACCCAGACCCTGAGCGGTTTCACCGCGGTGGCGCCCGTGGGCGCCCAGACGACCTTCATCGTGGGCGACGGCCAGGCCGTCCCCCAGAACCCTCCGACCTTCGACGGGACGCCCCTCCCAGCGGCCACGCTCGATGGCAGCGACCCGCAGGCCGGGCCTGACTACAGCCTGAACAACCTGTGGGACACGCGCACGGTCGACGTCTCCAGTCTTGTGAGACCGGGCGACACGAGCGCCAGCGCCACCATCGATGGGACGGCCGACTGCCATGTCTGGGTCGCCCAGGCGCTGGCCGTTTCGAGTGCGAGCCAGCTCCCGGTGCTGTTCGTGCACGGCTACGGAGCGAACTACCGCTCCAACAACTGGATCAACACCCCGCCGCAGCAGCCGAGCGACGGCTTCATTGCCGAGCTCGGACGCAAGATCGGCGCCGATGACATCACCAGCCTCCCCTACGTCCAAGACGTGGGCTATGCATTGAGCGGCGTCTGCAACCCGCCGCCGGCCGCGCTTCCCGAGACGCCCGACGGGGGGATGCCCTACGATGCCGCTTCGGCCACCCGGGACGCGTGCGACAGTAACAGCGACATCGGGCTGAACGCGGTCGCGCTCGACGCCGAAGTGCAGGCCTTGTATCAACAGACCGGGCGGCCGGTGGTGCTCGTCGCCAACAGCATGGGCGGCGCTATCGTGCGAGGCTTCTTCGCCTACTCGTACGAGCGCAACGACGGAGTAGCCGCGAGCATGGTCGACAGCGCCTTCTACATCGAGGGCGCCCACCAGGGGGCTCTCCCGACGGCCGATGCCGTCCAGCAAGCGCCCGACCTCGTCGTGCAGCTCATCAGGCAGTGGCTTTCATCGAGCGGCAACCTGCCCAGCGGGCCCGCCGTGAGTGACCTCGCGCCACAGAGCACCTGGTACACGTGGGTGAACCCGAACCCGGCACACGTCCCGCAGGTGCCGAGCTTCAACGCCTACGGCGATATCGGCCTGGCGGTGACCTCGTGCCTCTTCGGCGCGTTCTGTGTGCCGACCCCGGTCGTGTTCTACGGCACCGTGGGCGATGGGGTCCTGATGCCGGGCAGCGACAATCCACTCGCCACGCCGTTGTCCGGCGGCGCCCGCTACCTGAACGGGGCGCCGTCCGCCCAGAACTGGGAGTGGGACGCCCGCTCGCAGGTGCCCTGGGATCCGACCTCGGTGTTGACGCTCGGGCCCTTGAGCGCATACCTGGTGGCCAACGCAATCATGGATAGCCCGGTCTCGCACACGAACATGGGCACCGAGATGAGCCAGACGAGCGTGCCGGATTGCCAGAACGGTCAGGCCACCCAGCTCGACAGCGAACTGATGACGATGATCGAGGGCCGGGTCAATGGCCAGCCCTACCAGTGCCACGCATAGGAGGGACGGACGTGAAGCCAGTGCGGATCCTTGCCGCCCTCAGCGCGCTCGTCATCCTAGCCGCTGGCGCCTGGGCGCTGGGTGCGCCCACCAGAGCCGCTGATCCCAGTCCCGGCATCCAGGGTTTCTATACCTTCATCGACGCCGGTCGCGGAAGCGAGCTCACGGTCAGCTTGGATCCAAGCGCGCTCTCCTACGGCCGGTTCACCTTCGGCGAGCGTGGCGTCGGACTCTTCACGAGCAGCGGGCCGGCGGACGTGAAGGTCGCCAGCGACCACTCGGTCATCCTGAGCTACACGGGCACGGCCAGCCTCGACGCGGGCGCCGCGCTCGACTTTCGCTTCGGGCTGACCGTCGGGTCGGGACAGGACGTTCCTTCGCAGGTGAGCCTGCAGGCCCAGATCGATCCGGCGCGCGTGACCGCGAGCGCCGAGCTCTGGTATGCCGGGGCGCAGTACAAGCTCGTCCACGTGCAGCCGGCCGCCGACCCGAACCAGGCCGTCGCCGCGATCGCGGCCGACCTGCGGGCGGCCGACTGGACGGCGCTGTACGAGGCCGCCTACAGTGGCCTGCGCGAGTCGATGAGCGAGGCGGACTTCGTGGCCCAGGCGTCGGCCTGGATCGGGCAAGGGGAGATCACCGACGTGTCAGTCCTCTCGTCGGCCACCCAGGGGACCTCGAGCGAGCTCGGCTACACGGTGGCCCAGGCGTCGATCTCGCTGACCCGCACCACGAACGCGGGCCCCACCACGACGGTCGCCGACCTGAGCCTGCTCGCCGAGCCAGACGGCTGGAAGTGGATCAGCCTCGCGCCACGCTCGTGAGCGGGCGCCGCTCGCTCGCCCTCGCGCTCCTCGGCGCCGCGCTCGTGGCCGGCTGCGGCGCGCTGGGCCCAAGCCCACCAGGGCCGCTGGCCCACGTGCGGGCCCTGCCGGAGGCTTCCCTCGCGCCGCCCGGCAGCGTGCTGATCGGGACCTCCGCCCAGGACGCCCAGGAGACCATCGACGGCCCGCAACCGGCCATCTACAGTCGGGTGCTCGGCACGCAGGAGGCGGCCACGGCGGTGGAGACCTTCTACGCCGACAGGCTCCCCTTCGCGGGCTGGACGCCCGATCCCTACTTCATCCGAGCCAGCATAGACGCTTGGGCGGCAGCCTGGACGAAGGGGCCGGTCGAGATGAGCGTGTCGATCCTGCGGCGCGGCACGGACCCGCTCCTGCCCTCGGCTTCGATGCAGGCCCGTTATCCCACGATCTTCCAAGTCGTGCTGTCCGCGGGGGCCGGAGCCTCCTTCCCGCCGTCGTAGGCAGAGTTCCTCCGGGAGCGGCGATGAGAGGCCATTCGGGTAGAAGCGGGCTCCGCTGCGTCTACGCCGAGTTCGCGTACCAGGCCAAGGTATCGGCCACTTTGCTTCGTGTGCCCCCGAGTCCGTCCGGGGGCGCCAGGATCCACGCACCTGCCGCGTGCGGCCCCCTCGTCGATGATCTCGGACCATCGCGGTGCCCGATCGGCTGCCGCGCGCGAGGGGCCGTTCGCCTCTCGCCAGATCGCCGGCTGGCGGCTACGGTAGGCGGTTGGCGAGAGGCTCTGACGCGCGGCCCAGATCGTGGCCGCCGGGACCGCGCCGAGCCACTGGCGAACCCGACCCGCTTCGCTATGAGGTAGGTGGGTCATGGAACACATGCGCGAGAAGATCCGGATCGAGGCGCCCGTCGAGCACGTCTGGGCGTTCTTCTGCGACACGTCGCGCTGGCACGACTGGGCCCCGCGCCTGGAAACCTCGGACTGGAGCGGGCGGCTGGACCAGGTCGGGACGACGTACGTCTCGACGTTCAAGATGATGGGCTTCGAGATGAAGCAGACGAACACG
>JAJYJR010000142.1 GCA_021789355.1 Chloroflexota bacterium
CCCGGCCAGCCGCCTCCGCAAGCACCTCTGCCAACGTCTGGGGCCATGGAACCAGGGGCGTCCAACCGGTGAGCGCCCGCAGCGCCGACGCGTCGCCGACGATATCTGGCGGATCGTCTGGCCGGACCAGTGACGGGTCCACCATCATCCGGGGTTCCACCTGGGCCATGCGGCACAGGTCGAGCAGCAGGCTGCGGATGGACACGGAGCGCCCTGAAGCGACGTTGACAACGCTGCCGCCACGGTCGCCGATCCGGCCGTCACTGCCGAGCTCCATCAGGAGCCGATACGCTCGCACGACGTCCCGGACGTCTGTGAAGTCCCGGCGGACCTCCAGGTTGCCCACGGGTATCTCGGCTGCGTCGCCGCGTTTGAGTGCTGCTACTCTCCTCGCAAGCGCAGGCACGACGAAGACGTCTCGCTGGCCGGGTCCGGTGTGGTTGAAGGCGCGAGCGACCACCACACGAAGGCCCTGCCGGCTCGCCGCCTCGAGCGCAACCGCCTCCTGCGCAGCCTTCGACAGGCCGTATGCGCTGCGCGGACGAAGCGACGCCGCCTCAGTCAGAGGGAGGTCCCGCAACTCCGGACTGCCGTAGACGTCCGATGAGCCGGCCACCAGCAGGATCGGCGGATCGGACTGTGCTCGCAGGGCCTCGCAAAGGGCCAGCGTCCCGCCGACATTGACGCGGAAGGCGAGTGCCGGGTCCCTTGTCGCGTCAGGCCCAAACGAGACTGCCGCCAGGTGGGCCACGACGTCCGGTGCCTTGGCCCGGATCACGGCTGCAATCGCACCCGCATCGGTCAGGTCCACGCGATCGTGCGACGGAAAGGCGGATGCGGCGTGCCCGGACGTGCGGAGCTCGCGAGTGAGCCAGGTCCCGACGAACCCGGACGCTCCGGTGACCAGGACCCTCACGCGCCTAGGCCCCGCTCGGCCGAGGTGCCGTGGCTCCCCTCGCGATGGATCCGTTGTCCAGCTGGCGCCGCAGTCGCACCAGGTCGGCGTCGGCCATCATCTCGATGAGCGAGCGGAAGTCCACGGTAGGTTCCCAGCCGAGTTCGCGCTGGGCCTTGCTGGCGTCCCCGCGAAGGTGATCCACTTCCGCCGGTCGGATGAGCTGCTGGTCCATCACGACGTGCTGCTCATAGTCGAGACCCAGCCTCGCGAACGCGATCCGACACAGGTCACGGACGGAGTGCGGCACGCCGGTGGCGATGACGTAGTCCGAGGGCTCGTCCCGCTGGAGCATGGCCCACATGGCACGCACGTAGTCGCCTGCGTATCCCCAGTCGCGTTCCGCACTGAGGTTCCCCATCCGCAGTTCGGTCGCCAGCCCGAGGGCGACGCGGGCCGCTCCGTCCGTGACCTTGCGCGAGACGAACTCCAGGCCGCGGCGCGGCGACTCGTGGTTGAACAGGATCCCAGACACGGCGTACAAGCCGAAGCTCTCGCGGTAGTTCACGGTGAGGAAGTGCCCGTATGCCTTTGCCACGCCGTAGGGGCTCCGCGGGTGGAACGGCGTCTGCTCGGTCTGAGGGACCTCGCGGACCTTCCCGAACATCTCGCTCGAGGACGCCTGGTAGAACCGAATGGACGGGTCCACCTGCCGGATCGCCTCCAGCATCCGGGTGACGCCCAGCCCGGTGAACTCGCCCGTGAGAACAGGCTGGTTCCAGGAGGTCGGCACGAAGCTCTGCGCCGCGAGATTGTAGACCTCGGTCGGCTGGCATGCCTGCAGCGCCGCCACGAGCGATGCCTGGTCCAGCAGGTCGCCCTGGACGAGCTCAAGGCGGCCCTGCAGGTGGGCGATCCTCTCATTGGTGGCGGTACTCGAGCGGCGCGTCATGCCGACGACTCGATAGCCCTTGTCGAGCAGCAGTTCCGCGAGGTACGAACCGTCCTGGCCAGTGATGCCGGTGATCAGGGCGGTGGTCGTGCTCATCCGGCCGAGTATAGCGACGGGTCGACGCCCAACCGCCCGAACAGCTGGCGCCAGCGCATACGGAAGACGATGGTGTCGAACTCCTCGGCGCGTGCCCGAATGGTCGGACGATCGAATGCCGTTGAGTCGAGCTGGACGATCGCGTCGGACAACGCACTCACCTCCTGCCTGTGGAACAGCAGCCCCGTGACGCCGTCGACGACGGACTCGGCGGCTCCGCCCTTGCCGAACGCGATCACCGGCTTCCCGGCTGCCATGGCCTCCACCGGGGCGATGCCGAAGTCCTCCACCCCGGGGACGAGGTACGCGTGGCACCGTTGGAAGAGGTCCACGAGCGTCGCGCGGTCGACGCGGCCGAGGAACGTGACCGACGGGCCTGCCATAGCCTGGAGGCGTGGGCGTTCCGGACCGTCGCCCACCACGACCAGGTCGCGACCCAGCCGCGAGCACGCCTGCACCGCCAGGTCGAGCCTGCGATAGGCGAGCATCCGAGCGGCGACGAAGAGGAACCCGTCGTCGTGGTCTCCAGCTGGAATCCCGCGGACGTCGACCGGCGGATAGATGAGCTCCGACTCTCGGCCCCAGAGTCTCTTGATACGATCGCGGACCGTCTCCGAGACGGCGACGATCACGTCCGGGCGGCTCGCGGTGGCCCGGTCCCAGGCCTGAAGGAGCGGTCGGACGGTGCGGGCCGCAATCCGCGCCGATAGTGAGAGGCTGGATTGGGCCAGATACATGTCAAGGTCCCAGGCATAGCGCATGGGCGTGTAGACGTAACTCACGTGGAGCGCCCGCCGCGACGTGCGCACTGCGTGCGTGAACGCGATGGAGCTGCTGACGACCAGGGCGTAGGCGCGGAGGTCGAGGGTGCTGAACCATAGTGGGTAGAGGGGCAGGAACTGGCGGAAGTGCTCCGTTGGGCCAAGCAGCTGCTGGAGGGGCCACGGATGGACACGCGCCGGCGCGAGCTCGACACCGAAGCGGTCGCCACGATAGAAGCTGGTGAATACGTCCGACGGACCCAGCAACCGCGCCAGCTCGATGGCGACCTGCTCGGCGCCGCCCTCCGCCACGAAGAAGTCGTGGACCAAGGCCGAGCGCGCTGCGCGTGCTCCCATGACTGACATTGTTCCGTACGATACCTGTGTGGGTGTTCCCGCAATCCGCCGGTAGGCGAGCCTTGTCCACCAGACTACGCGTAGCTTTCGACGTGGGGCCGGTGCGAGCCAACCCGGCGGGCGTTGGCCTGTACGCGACCGCCATGGCGACTGCGCTGGCGGACGTCCTCCAACCAGGCGAGTTAACGCTGATGGGAAGGAGGCCCGACGCGAGCGGCCTGCCCCCCCACGTCCGCGCCTTGCCCAGAAGCTACCGCGTTCCATACCCCGTTTGGGTGGAGCTCGTCTCGGTGCGCGATGCTCGGCAGTCCGGGGCGGGCATCACCCACTACACGGACGGTATCGTGCCGATCGTGCGGCGCGGTCGGACAGTCGTGTCGGTCCACGATCTGTCCGTGATCCGACACTGGCGCCAGCACAGCGCGGCGCGGATCGCCCGGGCACCGCTGGTGCTGCTGTCGCCACACCTCGCTGACCTCGTACTCGTGCCATCACGCGCGACCGCCGACGAACTGGTGACACTCGACAGGCTCGCCGCACGGAGGATCGAGATCATCCCGTACGCGCCGCAGCACCAGATGCATTCGACAGATACGGCTGCGACACACGAGATCGTGACGCGCTACGGGCTGACCGTCGGTCGCTACCTCCTGGCGCTGGGCACAATCGAACCCCGCAAGAACCACCTGCGACTCGTCCAGGCCTTCGAGAGCCTGGTCGCGCACCGCGAGATCGACGACGACATCTGGCTGGTCATTGCCGGCGCTGATGGGTGGGGGCACGAAGCGGTTCTCCGCGCCATTTCGGGCTCGCCAGCAGTGGCGAGAATCAGGCGACTTGGGTACGTCCCGGCCGAAGACCTCCCCGCTCTAATCACGGGAGCCCGCGCAGCGGCGTATCTATCGCTCTACGAGGGTTTCGGCTTGCCGGTGGTTGAGACCCTGGCGTGCGGCGTGCCGACCGTGACGTCGAATGCGTCGTCCATGCCAGAGGTGGCCGGAGATGCCGGCATCCTTGTGGACCCGTTGAGCGTAGCGGACATCGCACGCGGCCTGCGGGATGCGCTCCGGGTATCCGGCGACGCACGTGATGCGATGGCACGAACGTCGATTGAGCAGGCAGGGCGTTTCAGCTGGAGCGCGAGCGCCGAGCAGACGGTGGATGCCTACGGGCTGCTCGCGTGACAGCGCGGTCAGTCCACGAGCGCGGAGAGAACCGGCTCCCACCCGGTCCCTTCACCAAGCACGACGGGCATGCGCACGCGCCCGGCGACGATGGCTTCGAGCATGAGGCCGGCCAGGGCCTGTGCGTCGGTGGGCTCGAACAATCGGTACGTGCCGTCGGGCAGCCCGTCCTGGGGAATCGAGGACGACATCAGTGTTGGGATGCCGCGGGCGACGCTCTCGCGGGCGGGCAACCCGAAGCCTTCGACCCACGAGGCGTGGACGGTTGCCAGGCAGTCCCGGTAGAGAGCCTCCACAACCTCATCGCTGACGTGGTCGAGTCGGGCAATCCGGAGACGGTCCCCATGGCGGGCGATCTCGGCCTCGATGTCGTCGGTCTTCCAGCCGCGCCGGCCGGCGATGACGAGCCATGCTCCGGAAGCGCGCGGGTCCGCCGCCGTGAGTCGCCACGCGTCGAGGATGACGCGATGGTTCTTTCTCGGCTCCACCGTGCTGAGGACAAGCAGGAAGGGACCTGGCGCGGGCGCCGCCACACCGTCCACCTCAACCGTTGCCTTCGGTGCATGCGCCCTCAATGTCGGCACTGCGACGTGGACGCGGCCCGCAGCGTACGGGTATCTTTCGGCGATCAGGTCGGCCACCTCCCGGCTCAAGGTGATGACCCGATCGCTGACGGGCACGAGGCGGTCAAGAGCCTGTTCGAACGCGATACACAGGTCCGGTTCAACGAAGTCAGGGCTCCGGACCGGAATCAGATCGTAGACAATCATCCGTATCGGAATTCCCTCGCCAGCGATGGACTCAATGCGACTGGCCGCGTCGCCCTCCCAGAACGCCCCTGGGACGAGCAGCAGCGAAGGAGTGTGCTTGGACCACCCGAGCCGACTGGTGTCGGAGCCGATGCCTGAGAGCCTGAATGTCAGCTGCGCGTATATCGACTTGGCGGCCAGGCGTAGGCGAGGCGGGATCGGGAGTGGCGCAACGGCAGCTCGCACGCTCCGCAGCATGCGCTGGTTCACTGAACGTGGGCCTTTGCCCGGGTCCCACCGAAGGCCGTCCGGGTCGATCCTGAGGAGCTGCGGTCGTGCTCGACGCAGACTGATGGTCGACAAGGCCGGCCAGGCGTCGATGTCGTTGCGCGCGTATGCGGTGCGTAGTAGCTCGGTAACGACGCGCTGAATGCCTGTCGGCTGGAGCCCCGCGACCAACCACGTGACCAAGTCGTCGACGAGCACGGCGACCGAACGCCCTGGGCGGTGGGGGTGGTCTTCTGTCCGCGCCGGATCCATGGTGGTGGCAATCCCCCTGCGCCGATTTACCGAGTCCTGAGAGGCAATGGTCACCCAGCGCGGGCAGAGCCCCCACGCGGTACCGGCCTACTACAGCGTGCCACAATCGCAGCCGTATGACCCGACCACCCGCTTTGGACTCCCGGACCGCGGTCCCTTTCGTCGAGATCATCCCTCGAACCGGTTGGGTTGCCGTGGACCTGCGCGAGATCTGGAGCTACCGCGAGCTTCTCTACTTCCTGGCGTGGCGGGACCTGAAGGTGCGCTACAAGCAGACCGCCTTCGGGCTCGCGTGGGCCGTGCTGCAGCCACTGCTCCTGATGGCGATCTTCTCGGTCTCGATCGGACGCATCCCGGGCATCGCCACCAACGGCGTACCGTACCCGCTGTTCGTGTTGGCCGGGCTCGTGCCATGGACGTTCTTCTCGCAGGGCGTCAGCGGCGCCTCCAACAGCCTGGTCGGCGGCGAATCAATCATCACCAAGGTCTACTTCCCGCGCCTCCTCGTTCCGCTCGGGGTGGTCGCGTCCTTCGTGCCGGACCTCGTCGTCGCCCTCGTCCTGCTGGCCGTCATCCTGGTCGCGGGTGGCATTGCCCCATCGGCAACCCTGCTCGGGCTGGTCCCGGCCGTCCTGTCGCTGCTCGTGACAACGATCGGAGTTGGGGCGTTCCTAGCGGCCGTGAACGTCCGCTACCGAGACGTCCGGTACGCGGTCCCGTTCCTGATGCAGGTCTGGCTCTTCGCTTCGCCGATCGTCTACGCCAGCTCGCTGCTGGGCTCTCGCCTTCGTCTCATCTTCTCGCTCAACCCGCTCGCCGCTCCGATCGAGCTGTTTCGGTGGTCCGTGGCCGGCGGCAGCGTCCCGGATGCATCTGTGTCGATATCGCTGCTGATCTCGCTCGCCCTGCTCGTCGGCTCGCTCGTCTACTTCCGGCGGGTCGAGCGGACGTTCGCGGACGTCATCTGATGAACGCAGCGATCCGGGCCGAAGGGATCGGCAAGCGGTACCGGTTAGGAACGTCGCCGGAGCCGTACGGGAGGCTCACGGAGTCGCTCTGGACGGCTGCGGGCCGGTTCGCCCGGCGAACTGCGACTCGCACGCACGACGCCAGTGACTTCTGGGCGCTGCGCGACGTGAGCTTCGATGTCTCCGAGGGTTCGGCGATGGGGATCATCGGGCGCAACGGAGCGGGGAAATCCACGCTGCTCAAGATCCTCGCCAGGATCACGGACCCGACGACCGGCCGGGCCACTCTGCGTGGGCGCGTCGGCTCACTGCTGGAGGTGGGCACGGGATTCCACCCCGAGCTGACCGGCCGCGAGAACATCTTCCTAAGCGGGGCGATCTTGGGCATGCGGCGGTCCGAGATCAGGCGCAACTTCGAGGAGATCGTTGATTTCGCTGACATCGGGCCGTTTCTCGATACGCCCGTCAAACGCTACTCGAGCGGGATGAAGGTTCGCCTCGGGTTCGCCGTCGCGGCGTTCCTCGAGACGGAGATCCTGTTCGTGGACGAGGTGCTCGCTGTCGGTGACGCCGAATTCCAGAAGAAATGCCTTGGCAAGATGTCCGAGCTCGGAGGGCGGCGGACCGTGTTGTTCGTCTCGCACAGCATGGGAGCCATCACGCGTCTGTGCGATCGGGCGATCCTCCTGGATGGTGGCAGGATGGTCGCCGCTGGCCCGACCACTGACGTCGTAAGCACTTATCTGGCGACAGGCAGTAGTCGAGGAAGCGAGCGCACATGGGAAGATCCGAGGACGGCACCGGGTGACGACCTGGCTCGTCTCATATCCGTGCGTGTGCTAGGACCAGAAGGTTCGCCCGCTGACGAGATCGATATCACGGACTCTCTTGCCGTCGAGGTCGTCTACTACTCTGCAAACCCAGCATCGCTCAGGCCATACGTGAGTCTGCATTTCTTCAACGACGATGGGGTGTTCCTGTTCGCCAGCAATGACTGGGCGGACCGTGAGTGGTGGATCTCACCAAGACATCCCGGGTTCGTTCGCGCTACCTGTCCGATCCCGGGCAACTACCTCGCCGAAGGCCGCGTGAACGTATCGGTCCACGTGTCCACGCTGGAACCGCATGTCGTGCACGCCTCGGCACCCGACGCCGTCGCGTTCCACATCGTCGATCACACCACCAGCGAGGGTGTTCGCGGGCCCTGGGTGGGCGACTGGCCCGGAGTGGTGCGCCCGCTACTGCAGTGGAGAGTCGAGTCGCTCGACGATCCGCAATGGCAGGCTCTAGGGTAGATCGCCCACGCGCATCGAACGGCCGGTCACGACATCCACCAAGGGCAGGTCTCCGATAAGGCGCTGCTGCGCCTCGAAATCGGCGAGATAGGTCAAACTCCCGTCCGCATCGCGAGCCTGACGGACCGACGTCTTGACCCATGCTTCGTGCCCGGACAGGTCAGGAAGATCCCCCGCGACATCGTGTCGTACCAGGAATGCGTTGACTCCCTGAATGGTGCTCCCAACCAGCCGATAACCGTTGGTTCGACCCCAGTGCTCGAGCGCGGAGATGGAGGCCCCGAAGTAGAGCATTGAGTGGTGGGCGGTCCTGCGATCGAATTGGGGCTGATACGGTACCGACACTGGCGCCACGGGGCCAAAGAGGCTGTTGTACTCACAGACGACGACCCTGGGCCGAATATCGCGGATCGCCGCGAGTACCCAGTAGTCCATACCATCTATGTCCACCGATAGCAGGCCAAGGTCATACGGTTGGCCATTCAGCAGCTTGTTGATGTTCTCGACAGTGACAAATGCTTGCTGCGCATCGATGGCCGCGCGGGCTGCAAGTCCACTCTCACGTAGGAATCGGATGTGGTCAGTCCCGGGATCAAGAATGAGCCCTCGCCACCCGCCACGCTCAAGCAGAAACCGGGTATTCGATTCCCGGTAGTCTTCAACGCCGAACTCGACGAAAGACTGGTCAACCATCGGCACATGGGCGAGCAGCCACTGGATGGCACCGTCCTCGCCGAACTGCGAGAACCCGCGGAATTCGGCCTCCCGCAGCGTGCTTGCGGCCCGAGCTCGGTCCGCCTGGAGGTTCGCAAGTGCAAGACGGACGTGCTGGATCTCGCGGATCGTGGCCTCGTGATCCACCGCGAGAGCGTCGCTCAACGGCTTCAGCCAAGCGGCCCGAACCTGCCGGAGCACGCGCCGGAGCGCAGAGTTGCGAGGCGCCATCAGCGTCCATCCAGTGCGGCCGGGATCGTCCGGAGCAGGATTGTGAAGTCGAGCCAGAGCGACCAGCGGTCGATGTAGCTGAGGTCGAGGATGGCCCGCTGCTCGAAGTCGTCGTCGCGGCGGGCCGAGACCTGCCAGAGCCCGGTCATCCCCGGCTTCATCGACAGGCGGCGGCGGTGCCAGACGTCGTACGCCTCCACCTCGCGGGGCAGCGCGGGCCGAGGCCCGACCAGGCTCATCGCGCCATCCAGCACGTTCAGGAGTTGCGGCAGCTCGTCGAGGCTCGTCTGCCGTAGGAACCCGCCAGTACGCGTCACGCGAGGGTCATGCGTCATCTTGAACATCGGGCCCCGCGTCTCGCTCAGGGCCGCCAGTTCGGGAAGCCGTTCATCGGCACCCGGGACCATCGTTCGGAACTTCAGCATCTCGAACGGCCGCCCATGCAGGCCCACCCGTGTCTGCCGGTATAGGACCGGGCCACCGTCGCGCAGCCGGATCGCAAGGGCGATCGCGGCGAAGACCGGGCTGAGCAGGACGAGCAGGACGCCCGACACCGCGATGTCCACACCCCGCTTCATCGCCAGGGCGAGTATCCGGTCCGGCCCGGAGACCAGCGAGTAGACGGGGGTCCCGTCGAGTTCCTCGACGTGCCCGATCGCGAACGGCCGCTCGAGCACGTCCATGGGCACCCGGACGATCTTGCCCTCCTCCTCGCAGACCTGCGCGATCGCGTCGATCAGGTTCCACTGGGTGAACGGCAGGCAGACCGCCACCTCGTCCACCACGTCACCGTGCAGGATCTCCTCGAGGCGGTCGAGGCCGCCAAGGTAGCGCCAGCGCGGTGCCGGGGAGAAGGCCGGATCGTCGTCCAGGAAGCCCATCACCCGCAGGCCGAGGGTTCGGTGCTCCTCCAGCTTCTGCGCGAACGCCTGCCCGCGGGTTCCGCCACCCAGCACGAGGACGAACCGCACGTTGCGACCGCGGCGACGCTGCCACTGGAACGCCCAGCGCAGCGCGGCCCGGGTCCCGAGGGTGGTCAGTGCCTGGATCGGGAAGAGAAACAGCAGGTAGAGGCGGCTGACGTCGGGGAGCTTGAACCAGAAGAGGACGCTCAGCGAGATCAGCGCCATCGCGGCGGTGGCGCGGGCGATGTCGACCGCCTCGGTCACCAGCGACCAGCGGGCGCGCGGCCGGTAGAGGCCGTTGAGCGTGAGCAGCGCCACCCAGACGATCGTGTAGACGATCAGGAAGGCGAGCGGCTGGGGGAGCGCGTCGCGCCAGAAGGTCGGCCACGTGGGTCCGAAGCGCACCGCGGAGAGCACGATCGCGACGACCACCGCAACGCCCGCGTCCGCGAGCATCAGCAGCGCTCGAAGCTCGGCCCCGTACCGTCTGATCATGGGATGCGCAGGCTATCCCCCGTGATGGCGCGCTCGCTATGGTACCGAAGCGCTACAAGCAACTCACGAGGCGCGCTCGTGCGCCGAGCCTCACTCGTAGCCAAGGTGCGGCAGCACGGTCACGATCTGGTCCCAGGGCGTGGGTCGGCGGTAGGTGTACTGGCCGTAGAAGCTCGACGTGATGCCGGCGATATCTCGTCCGCTCGCGTCGCTCGATACTCGCACGACCATGCCGAACCAACCGAGACCACCGGTGAGGCCGTCCGCCCATGCGCGGTAGCGATCCGCGGCCGACGAGTCGCCAGTGTGTTCCGAGACCAGGGCGCACCAGAGCACGGTCGTGTCGTCGAGCGGATGAGCCCTGGCCCGTGCGTACAGGGTATCGATCGCCGCGTGATCGCCCGACCATGCCCGCACGACGAGTTCGGCGAGCGCGCGAGCATTGAGGTCCGCGATGCGAGCCGCCAGCACGCCGGCCTGCGCCTGCTCACCGGCGGCGAGCGCGACCTGGAAGGCCACGTCCGGCGAGGTGCGATCCAGCGCTGCCTGGTACACGGCGGGCCACATGGCCGCACGGGTC
>JAJYJR010000143.1 GCA_021789355.1 Chloroflexota bacterium
GCGAGATCGGCAAGCACCCGGCCGGCCACCGGGCCCGGTACGACGCGGCCGTCGCCGCCGGTGAGCTCGCCCAGGTCCGCGCGCGGGAGACCGTGGCCGGCGCCCTCGGCAGGCTGGAGGCAAGCCCGGCGGACGCCGATGCCGTGGGGGCGCTCGCGGAGGCACTCGCCGAGGCCAGGCTGCGGCGCGATCGCCTCGCCCGTCACCGGCGGATCATCGCTGGTGCGCTCGATGCGCTCCGGGCAGCCGAGCAGGCCACGGTGCGGCAGGCGGCGCGCTTCGTGGAGCGGCGCATGGACCGCGACATCGAGCGGATCACCGGCGGCCGGTACCGGCGGGTCGAGGTCGACGACGCGGACCTCTCCGTCCGGCTGTGGTCGCCCGAGCGGCGTGACTGGGTAGACGCACGCGCGCTCTCCGACGCGACTCTGGCGCAGGTGTACGTCGCGGCCCGGCTCGCGCTTGCACGCCAGGTGACCGGCGATCTCCGCCCGCCGCTGGTCCTCGACGACCCGTTCGTGGCGTTCGACGACGAGCGGGCCGCACGGGCCATCGAGCTGCTCCGCGAGATCGCGGGCGAGCTGCAGGTCCTCTACCTGTCGACGTCGGCACGGTACGACGCGCTCGCCGACCTGGTGATCGAGCTGCCGGTGCCGGTGGAGGCCGACCGGCCGGCGGCGGTCGCGGAGGCCGGCTGACCTCCCTCGGGCTCGGGTTTGCGCTCGGCGCGGCGCTGAGCTGGGGGGTCAGCGACTTCGCCGGGGGCGTCGCGAGCCGCCGCTGGGGAGCGTTGCTGGTCGGCGTCTGCACGCAGGGCATCGGGCTCGCGCTCGCGCTCGGGATCGCCATCATGTCCCGCGACCCGTTCCCGTCCGCGGCGGCGGTCGGCTGGTCGCTGTTCGCGGGCCTCACCGGGGTGATCGGCCTGCTCGCGTTCTACCGGGGACTTGCGACCGGCGCGATGAGCGTGGTGGCTCCGGTCGCGGCGGTCGTCGGTGCGGGGCTCCCGGCCATCGCCGGGTACCTCTTCGGCGAGCGGCTCGCGCCGGGACAGCTGATCGGAATCGTGGCCGCGCTGGGGGCCGTCGCGCTCGTCTCGCGTCCCGCGTCGGGCAGCGTCGGCGGCCGGAGCGGGACGTGGCTGGCCCTGTTCGCGGGGCTCGGGTTCGCCGCGTTCTTCGTCGGCATGGACCGCGCGTACATGGCGGGGGCCGGCACGTGGTGGCCGCTGCCGATCGCGCGCACAGCCTCGTTCGCGCTGACCGCGAGCGGCGCGATGGCGACCGGACAGGGCCGCGGCGCGATCCGGGCGCTCTCGCCCGTGGTGATCCTGTCCGGCGTGGGCGACATCGCAGGCAACCTCGGCTTCCTGCTGGCCCGCGCGCAGGGTCCGCTCGGGCCCGCCGCGGTGCTCGCCTCGCTTTACCCGGCCGTCACCGTGATGCTGGCATGGGTGCTGCTGGACGAGCGGCTGTCCCGGGCCCACCTCGCGGGGGTCGCGCTCGCGTTTGCAGGGATCGCGCTGATCGCGTCCGGCTGAGACGATCCTCCGGGCGCGTCCGCCGGGGCGACTATCCCGCGATCCGGGTGTCCAGCGCCCACCCCCAGTGCAGCACCCGGACCGCGATCAGCACCCCCAGCGCGGCGAGGATCAGGATCGCGCCCGCGGCGATGGAGGCGTCGAGGCTCGCTCCCTCGAACTCGGAGTAGACCAGGAGCGGCAGCGTCTGCGTGCGGCCCGGGAAGTTGCCGGCGAACATGATCGTGGCGCCGAACTCCCCCAGGGATCGCGCCCAGCTCATCACCAGCCCCGCCGCCAGCGCGGGAGCGGCAAGCGGCACGGTCACGTGGCGGAAGACCCGGAGCTCGCTCGCGCCGTCTGCCCGTGCCGCGTCCTCCACATCGCGGTCCACGCCGGCGAGCCCGGTGCGGGCGCTCCGCACGAAGAACGGCGCGGCCACGAACGACTGGGCGAGCACCACCGCGCCCATGGTGAACGGGACCGCGATTCCCGCGGTGCCGAGCGCCGGGCCGAGCAGGCCCCCGCGTCCCATCACGAGTAGCAGCGCGAGGCCCGCGACGGCTGGCGGCAGCACGATCGGGAGGTCCACGATCGCCTCGACGAGCCACGCGCCCCGGAACGGCCGCCGCGCGAGTACCCACGCGAGAGGGAGCCCGAAGACGATCGTAAGGGACAGGCTGACGGCGGTGGTCGCGAGGCTCAGGCCGAGCGCGTCCAGCACCGAGCGGCTGCCCACGGCGCCAGCGAGCGAGCCACCCAGCAAGGCACGGCCGACCAGCACGACGACGGGAAGACCGAGGAAGAGGACGCCGATCCCGACCAGTACGAGCAGACCGAGGTCACCCCCGCGGGCGCGGACGGCAGATCCCCGCCCGACTCTCGGCCGGCCGCGTTCGAGGGCGCGTTCGGCGGGAGCTGCGCGCTCGCCGGCGGCGTCGCGTCGCCCGATGGGACCGGAGGTCACGGCGGCAGGAAGCCGAACCGCGCCAGGACCGCCTGCCCAGCCGGACCGGCCAGCCAGGAGAGGAAGCCGGCGGCGGCCGTCGCGTGTGCGGACCCTCTCACGACCGCGCCCGCGTACGTCGCCGGAACATTCGCGGCCGCAGGGATCGGGATCGTGATGACCTTCGAGGAGGTCTTCGCGTCCGTCACGTACACGATCGCGGCGTCTCCCTCGTCGAGTTCGATCTTGGCCAGCACCGCGCGCACATCGTCCTCGTGCGACACGACGTTGGCCGCGTACCGTGCGGCGAAGTCGGCGGGGTATCCCGGCTGGCGGGCGAGGTTCGCGACGACCTGCTGGGCGTACTTCGTGATCGGGACCTGGCTGCCTGCGGCGACGATCCGCAGGCCCGGCCGGGCCAGATCCCCTGGCGTGACCACCCCGGCGGGGTTTGCGAGCGGCGCCACGACCGTGAGCACGTTGCCCGCGAACGGCACCGCCGCCCCGTCCGCGAGTCCCTCGCCCACCAGCGTCTGCGCGTTCACCGTGTCGGCCGACAGGAACACGTCGGCCGGTGCGCCCTGCTCGATCTGCACCCGCAGCGCGGACGACGCGCCCGTGGCGACGGTGAACGACGCCCCAGGGTGGCTCGACTCGTATGCGCGCGTGGCCGCCGCGAGCGCGGTGGTCAGCGACGCTGCCGCGAGGACGGTGAGGTGGGCCGTTCCCGCAGGCGGTCCGGATGACGAGGGCACCGACCCCGCCTCCGTGGTGCCGCCACAGGCGGCGACCACCATGATCGCGACGAGGGCCAGGATGGCGAGCGACCTCACCCGCGCCCTCCGCCCGGCGAGGGAACCTCGACGACCACGTTGGTCGCCTTGACCACGCCCACGGCCTCGGCCCCCACGGCCAGCCCCAGCTCGTCGACGGCCTCGGCGGTCATGATGCTCACCACGCGGTGCGGGCCGGCCAGGATATCCACCACGGCCACGATACCGTCGCGCTGGATCCTCGTGACGATCCCGGGGAAGCGGTTGCGTGCGGACTGCGCGACGATCGGCCGGTCCGACGACGCGGCCCGCCGCTCGGCGAGGAGCCGGGTCACCTCCGCCAGCGGCACCAGCCGCTGCCCACCCTCCGAGCGACGCGTCCGGAGCCGCCCCTCCGCCTCCCAGCGACGCAGTGTCTCCACGGAGATCCCGAGCATCTCCGCGGCCAGGCCGATCCGGACGTCGGCCGCCTCCTCGCTCATACCGAGGAATGATGGCCTATATCAGCGGTCATGTCGAGGTATCAGGGATGGCTTCCCCTCAGGCGCCGAGTCGACCGCCCGCACGCACGCGCCCGACCGCCCGCACGCCCCGACCGCCCGCACGCGCCCGGACGGCCCGCCGCCGGCGACCCTACGCGATCCGGCGGACCGGCTCCCTGGCCAGCCACGGCCGCGCGAGCACGAAGGCGATCACCACCACCGCCAGCGATGTCACGCCTCCCGCCCCGAACGACAGTGCGGCCCCGAACTGCGCGGCGAGCGTGCCCGCGAACAGGGCCCCGATCGGGGTCGATCCCGCGAACACGGTCGTGTAGACGCTGAGGACCCGGCCGCGCAGGCCGTCGGGGACCGCGAGCTGGATCGAGGTGTTCGCGGTCGCGGCCATGGCGATGCTCCCGAACCCGACACCGAACATGCAGGCGAGCGCGATCGGCATGGCGTGAACGGCGACGAGGACCGCCTGCAGCAGGCCCAGGATCGCGCCTCCCATCAGCATGACCCGCGGCGAGGAGCGGCCCGCGAACGCGATCGTCAGCGCGGCGACCAGCGAGCCGATCCCGGTGGCTGCCATCAGGAACCCGAAGCCGGTGGCCCCGGCGTGGAGGACGTCGGCGGCGTAGACGGGCACGAGGACGTTGAGGTTCATGCCGAGGGTGGAGACCAGTCCCACCACGCCCACCGCGAGCAGCACCACGGGCGTGGCCCGGACGTAGCGCAGCCCCTCGGCCAGGTCCGCGAGCACCGCCCGGGCGCTCCGCTGGAACCGGTAGCCGCCCCGCGCGTGCAGCTCCGACGTGCGCATCGCGAACAACCCGATGATCACGGCGATGTAGCTGACACCGTTCAGGAAGAAACAGCTGGCGATGCCGACCACGCCGATCACCACGCCGGCGATCGCGGGCCCCACGATCCGCGCGGTGTTGAACACCGCCGAGTTCAGGGCCACCGCGTTCACCACGTCGTCCCGTCCCACCATCTCGACCACGAAGGCCTGGCGGGTGGGCATGTCGATGGTGTTCACGCAGCCGAGCAGCAGCGCGAGCACGCCGATGTGCCACGGCTGGACCTGGTGCGTCCAGGTCAGCCAGAACAGCGCCAACGCCAGGATCATCGAGGCCGTCTGCGTGGCGATGATGGTCGTGCGCTTGGGCAGGGCGTCGGCGATGAGCCCGCCGAAGAGCCCGAACACCATGATCGGCAGGAACTGCACCGCCGAGATGACGCCGAGCACGAACGGGTCATGCGTGAGCTGCAGCACCAGCCAGCCCTGGGCGAGCGACTGCATCCAGGTCCCGATCAGCGAGATCAGCTGGCCCGAGAAGAAGAGGCGGAAGTTGCGGTGGCGAAGGGCGACCCCGGCGCGCCGGGCACCGGTAACCGCCCGGGGTCGGGCGGGCCCGGTGGTCGGGAGCATGCGCGAAGCCTACCCCTGCCGGTTCCCGGGCGCGCCCGGCACGCCCGGCCAGCGTACGATGGCGCCCGCGTCCGGCACTTGGGGAGAACCGTCATGTCCGTCGAGATCCGCCCGTACGGCGCCGAGGACCTGCGCCCGTTTCTGACTGCGGCCGAGATCCCGTTCGCCTACGCGGTCCGGGACGAGGACGTGCGGGACCACGAACGGATCCTGGAGCGCGACCGGTTGCTCTGCGCGTACGACGGGAACGCGATCGCCGGCACGGCCGCGGCGTTCTCGTTCCGCCTCAGCGTGCCCGGGACCGAGCTTCCCGCGGCGGGCGTGACGGAGGTCGGCGTCATCCCCAGCCACCGGCGGCGCGGGATCCTGACCGCGATGATGGCTCGGCTCCTGGACGACATCCGCGCCCGTGGTGAATCGGTGGCGGTGCTCTGGGCGTCCGAGGCGGCGATCTACCCGCGGTTCGGATACGGGCTCGCGACGCTGGACGCCTCGTTCGACCTGCCGGGCGCGGCTCGCGCCTTCCGGCCGGCCCCCGGCGCCGGCGGACGCGTCCGGCTGGTCGACGTCGCCGAGGCGGGCGGCCTGCTGCCGCCGATCTTCGATTCGGCCAGGGCGGCGCGGCCCGGGTTCGTGAGCCGGACCGGCGCCTGGTGGGAGCTCCAGGTGTTGCGCGACCGCGAGTCGGATCGCGACGGGGCGGGGCCCACGTTCACGGCGGTCGAGGAAGGCGGCGATCGCGCCGAGGGCTACGTGCGCTACCGGATGCGCCACACGTGGGGCCCGCAGGGGCACGAGAACATCCTGGAGGTGCGCGAGCTGATCGCCGACACCTCCCGGGCAGAGCGTGCGCTCTGGCGGTTCGTCCTGGAGATGGACCTCGTGGGGCGGATCCGGGCGCGCCACCAGCCCGTGGACTCACCGCTGCTCCTGCTGCTCTCCGAGCCGCGGCGCCTCGGGCTCACCGTCGGGGACGGGCTGTTCGTCCGACTCGTCGACGTGGCGGGCGCGCTGTCGGGACGGCGTTACGCGGCGGCCGGCTCGGTGGTTCTCGATGTCTCGGACGCGGGCGCGCCGTGGAACGAGGGACGCTGGAGGCTGACGGTCGACGGCGCAGTGCGGGCGTCATCGGGGCCGTCCTTGGCCGGCCGGGCGGAGCGGACGGACGACGGGGCTGACGTCGGGCTCGACGTGACAGACCTGGGGTCCTGCTACCTGGGCGGGTTCACCTTCGGCGACCTGGTCCGGGCCGGCCGGGCGGTCGAGCGGACGCCGGGCGCGGTGCGCCGCGCGGACGCGCTGTTCGCGGTCGATCGCGCGCCGTGGTGCGCGGAGGTGTTCTGAGCGTCGCTCGCGGACCCCGGCCGGCGTTGGCGGCGCAGCGGGTGGCTGTGGCTCAGCGGTCGCTGGCCGGGCCCGTTGCCGCCGCGCCGCGTTGCGGTCCAGCCGGCGCCTGTGCCTGCTGGTCGGTCGACGAGGTTGGTGCGGGGGTCTCCGCCTGCACCTGCTGGTCCGGCGACGCGGTTCCGGCCGCGGCCTGTGCCTGCGTCCGCGTCCCGTCCCGACCCGGTACCGATCCCTGGCCCTGCGGTTCCGCGGTCGGATGCCCGGCCGGTTTCGCCGTTCGATCAGGTTGTCCGTGCGCCTTAGATGTCGCCGCCGGCGTGCAACCGGCGCGGTCCCGGCCCTTTGCCACTCCCTGTCCATGCTCGCTCGCGGGGCCGCATGTGGGGATTACCGCTGGTGCCCGCTCCGGCACGACGGTCGCGGCCGGCACGCGCTGTGTGGGCGGCCGGGCGTTCGCGGGGGCCTGGACGAACTGCGGCACCACATGCGAAGCGAGGTCGAGGATCGGGCCGCGGGCGGCGAACGCGGTGGCAGAGGCGACCAGGACCATGCCGGCCGCGACCAGGATGGCGGCTGCATGACTCCGCATGCCCGATTGGTGTGCCGGCGCGGGGGCCGGCGCGGCCGGTTCGGCCAGCGACCCGAGCGGCGAGCGGCATAGCCGGCAGAAGCGGTCGCCTGCACCGTTCGCGGTGCCGCAGAAGATGCAGTGGAGAGGGGCCCCCATCGCGCTTTGGCTCGCTGCGAGAATGTCCGGTGCAAGGTTGACGGGCGGACGGCCGGGACTCAATAGCTCTTCTGGGTCAGGCCGCGGCCGTCCGGGTAGTACTACGCGGGCATCAGGCCGCCGCGGGCTCGGCCACCGCCGAGGCCGGCTCGACCTCCGTGACGGGCCGCTTCAGCACCGGCACCACGGCTCGGCCACGCCGGCGTCCGCGGCGATGATGACGGCATCGCCCTGCGCCGCCTCCTCGGGCGATCGCCGCCTTGCGCGCGGTGGGCCGTCTCCCGCTCCCCGAAGGAGGGCTCGAAGCGGCTGGAGGGAACGGCGCCTCCGCGTGTACGCTCAACGGCACCATCCTGCGAGAGCACCTGGAGGTCACGCCGGATGGTCCATCGGGAGACGCCGAAGCGGGCGGCAGGGGCAGGGACCTCGGCGCGCGCGCCGGTCGTGGGCATGTCCAGGATCTGTCGGCGACGCTCGGCGGTCATCATCGTGGTCGAGACGTTCCCGCCGTCGACATGCTCGTGGTGAGCACAGGAGTTGCGTTGACGCGCATGAGTCACAGGGGCAGGCCCTGGGAGGACGCACATGGAGGCGATCGAGCTTGAAGTCCGGAACCCGTCGGGGCTGCACGCGCGCCCGGCGTCGATCTTCGTGAAGACGGCGGCGGGATTCCGCTCGCGCGTCCAGATCCAGAACCTGACCCGGGGCTCGGCGCCGGGTGACGCCAAGAGCATCCTGACCATGCTCGCGGCCGGCGTGAAGCAGGGGCACCTCGTGCGCATCACCGCAGAGGGCGAGGACGAGGCCGGGGCGATCGCATCGCTGTCGGAATTGGTGCGATCCGGCATCGGAGAGCCCCTGGGGTAGGCGCGCCGGCTGCCGGGAAGACGACGGCCGCGGCGCATCGGCGGTCGCGGCGGCCGCGTCGGTGGTCGGCAGGGGTTGGCCGGGCTCGACCTCCTGCCGTTCGCGGTCAGAGGCGCGCGGTCCCGGGCGACACGCGCCCGAGCGGGGCCTGCGCGGACCGGCCGGCGATGGTGCCGACCTGCGTCGTCCCCGCCTGCTGCACCGGGTGGCGGGCGCAGCACGTGCTTGCCGGGACCTTCGGGGCGGGCTTCATCCCGAACGCGGTCGGGACCCGGTTCGAGCTGTGAACCGGTCCGCCGCGCCCATCGCCTCGCGGCCCGCGTCGCCCTCGCGCATGCCCGCCCGCAGCGCCGCCTTGTAGGCCCGCTTCCCGGCCTGGTACGCGGCGAGGGCGTCGGGGGAGTCGACGTCGCCCAGCGTGGGGTGGTCGGGGAGGACCGCCTCGAGACCGGGCAGTTCCAGGCCGAAGCGCCGGGCGAGCACCGCGGCGATGGTCCCGGCCTTCATCTCGCCAATGCCGGGCAGCCCCAGCAACCGGGCTCGAAGGTCGGGGCCGTCCGCCGCCTCCAGCCAGATGCGCGCGGCATTGCCGCCGTAGGTGGACGCGACGGCGGCGCAGAGCGCCTGCACCCGCGCCGCCATGGCACCTGGGAACCGGTGGAGCGCGGGACGTTCGGCAAACGCGCGCGCCAGTTCGCCGGGGTCCATCGCCGCGATTCGAACGGCATCCAGCGGCGCTCCCAGCCGCCGCTGCAGCTCGTACGGGCCGATGAACGCCTTCTGCAGCGGCACCTGCTGGTCGAGCGTGAACCCGATCAGCAAGGCCAGTGGGTCGCGGGCAAGGAGTCGGTCGGCCTCGTCGTTGCCCGTGTAGACGAGCCGTTCGGGAGTCTCCATGGTGCGGCCGATGGTACCCGGCCCGTGCCGGATGGTGAAACCGATCGATGCCACGCCGGCGTATGCCGGCCATGGCGGAGCTGCCACGTCCGGTGTGGCCGCCCGCAGGGTCAGAGGAGTCCCGCCCGATGCACCACTCCCGGTGGACCCGTCGCCTGGCTCTGCCCGGGCTGTTCGCGTCCCTGCTCATCGTCATCGCCGCGTGGTCCGCGGCCGGCGTGGATGCCGTCTCGTACGGCAGCCCCGCGCCGAGCGCCTCCCCCGCGCCGAGCGCCTCCCCGACGGCAATGCCCGTGCCGTCCAGCCTCCAGCTGGGGGTCGCCGCGAGCGCGACACTCGGCGCGTACCTGACCGGTCCCAGCGGGCACGCGCTCTACACGCTCTCGTCCGACTCGGCCGCCGCGCCGGTCTGTAACGGGCCGTGCCTGGTGAACTGGCCGCCACTGCTGGTGGCGCCGGGCGGGACGGCGACGGGCGCCGCGGGGGCGACGGGGACCTTCGGCACGTTCGTGCGCTCGGACGGGACCACGCAGGTCACGTACGACGGGCACCCCGTCTACTACTTCGCGCATGACACGGCCGCCGGTCAGACCAACGGCGAGGGCATCGCGGCCCTGGGCGGGGTCTGGCACGTCGCGCTGGCGGCCACGGCCACGGCCACGGCCACGAGCACGCCCGGCGCTTCGCCGTCGCCGAGCCAGACGCTTCCTCCGACGGACGCCACGGGCGGCCAGCCGAACGGGGGACCGGGAGGGGTCCTGCCGCTGCTCCTCGTGATCCTGGGCCTCGGCGCGGCCTCGATCGTGGCCGTCACTGTCCTCTCGACGGCGGCCCGGCGCCGCTGACCACTGTCGCGGGCCGGTGACGGCGGGAGCTGTTGCGAACACTTCATCGCATCGTCACCGGCCCGCGACCCACCTGCGGGATACTGGCGTTCCCCGTCCTGCAGGAGGAGCACCATGCCCGACCCCGTCAGCCGCGCCATCGAGCCCACGTTCCTGCACTGGGACGCCACGATGCCGGCGGCGGCCGGCCACGCGATCGCCGGGATCGCACAGTACGGCATCGTCCTGGCGATCCTCGTGGTGGGCCTGGGGGCGCTGTGGGCTGAATCCGGCGCGCCGCGCGACCGCATCATGGCGACGACCCTCCGCATCGCGCCCGGCATCGCGGCCGTGGCGATCGCGCTCGGGATCGCCCACGTGGCGGGCCTCCTGCTCCCCGAGACCCGGCCGTTCGTACTGCTCGGGCAGGCGCCGCTCTTCCCGCACGCCGCCGATGCGAGCTTCCCGAGCGACCACGTGAGCGGGGGCATGGCGATGCTCGCCGCGCGAGTAGGGAGCCGGACCAGGGTCCTGACCGCGCTGATCGTGGCGGCCGTGGGTATCGCCCGCGTGGTGGCGGGCGTGCACTGGCTGGACGACATCGTCGGCGCGGCGATCATCGGGCTCGCGTTGGCCTGGGTGGTCTCCCTGGCGTGGTCTGCCGTCGCGCCCCGGCTGGCGGGGGCGGGTGCCGCCTGATCCCCGGCCGTGCAGTGACACGGCCGCCTGATCCCCGGTCAGTCGCTCGGGCCCCGCATCGTCTCCGGCAGGCCCGCGGCCGCGGACGAGTCCAGCATCCACGTCGCTCCCTCGCGCACGGCGAGCTGTGACGGGTACCGGTGCGGGTCGCGCGGACCCGCCAGTACGGCCGCCAGGATCGGCGCCTTCGCC
>JAJYJR010000144.1 GCA_021789355.1 Chloroflexota bacterium
GCGTGGCCGTCACCTCCAACCTCCATCCGTCGGGCTTCGACACCATCATGCCGAAGACCCTCGCCACCGCGACCGTCGATCGGCTCCTCCACCACGCCCACGTGGTCCTGACCGAGGGCGCCTCCTATCGCCTCGCCGAGGCCACCACCGGGAAGGGGGTGGTGCCGCTGGCCTGACCACGCTGAACGACGATCAGCTGGCCGTCGGGGTGGAGATCACGTGTCCGCCGAGATGGAGGTCAGCTGTCCGCCTGCGAGGAAGTCCCACTGTCCCTTGACACGCCACTGATCGGAGTCCGCGCTGAGCTTCGTCCGGCTGGTTTGCTCGGACGCGTGTGAGCGCCGTCGCGCGCGAGCCACTCTGCACCGGCTGGCGAACAGTTGCGATGTCCCGTCTCTCGGACGCGCCACAGAACGTCCTTGGCCCGCGTCAAGGGCCGCGGACCACCATCCGGCGCGCAGCCCCCGGTGCCAGGAGCGGCCCGGTGATCGCGGACGTTCTTACCCAAGAGCGGACGGCCAGTGCCATGGGGACGGAGGTCGCCCCCGAGCGGGCCGGATGCCCTGTCGCGGGACAGGGAATCTGACCGCTAAGCGGCCGCGGACTGGCGTGGCCATTTCAGCGAAATGCGCACGATGACCGTCGAGGAGGCGGCCTGACGATGACGCCCGGTGCGTGCGCTCGCCCAGATCAGCTGATGTTCGCGGCTCGCTCCTGGGTGCCCCCTGTCGCCGCCATCTCTGGCGGTCGTCCCGGAAAGAACGAGCAGCCGCGCACACCATCGGGGTTCACCCCACCGGCCATCATGTCACCGGGTCAGCTCGACCCGCGGACCCAGATAAGGCAGGGCGACCCCGCGCACCGGTTCGGATCGTCAGGCGCCGGGGAGGCGCGCCGATGAGATGAGCCGGACGCCACTCGGTCGGCCCCAAGCCTGCGCCGCTCCTCGTCGGGGTCGTCGCCCACGTCCTGGACGACCGAGTCGCCTACCCACGCCGGACTCGTGCTTGACCGCGGGTCCCATCACAGATAGGGGGGTCACGAGTCAAACCAGGCGGCCGTGCTCCTGGAGGCCGTCGCGCCGAGAGTTCGGAAACGTGGTCTCTCGTACTGAGCATCCGCTTACATCGCCCACCATCGCGGGCAGGACAGCAGGACTTGTTTGAGGGCGCACCAACGCCACGCGCGGGCACCCTAAGGTGGCGTCATTCGCTCTCCTTGCATCTGACGGCTGTCCCCACCGTTACGCCAATAGTAAGGGGCTCGATCGGGCGGGGCCAGCCCTGGCGTTCGGCTCTTGCCCACCCGAGGACCAAGTGGTTGAGTGATTGTGCTGGCGTCCACGGGAGCCAACCGGGCGGTTGAGGATCAGGTTCCGGTTACGCCACGGCGCCGAAAGAACAAACCCGCGCAAGATTGTCGACAATCTGCATATCGCATGGACCGGCGCCCGCCCGGACCTGCCACCGTCCACCGCGAGGATCTCGATCGGCTCGCGTCAGCGCACCGCCACGCAAATCTCAACAGGAAAGCTCTTCATCAAGGGATGGAGGTGAGGGCGCGACTGTGCCGTCGCGCACGATAGATGCTGATGGGTCTCTTCAGAATCGCGACGCGGGACGTTCAAGTCAGCGGCCTTGTCCGCCGAGCGTATCTCCGGCAATCGCGATACGCCGAGAATTACATGCTAGTTTCACGCCTCTAGCGAGGACAGATCGAGTGAAGCGCCTCGTACGTTCTCTTGCTTCGTTCGTGGCCGCTTACCTGCTTGTCAGCCTATCACCCTTGACCGGATCGGTCGCGCAGGCAGCTGGCGGTACGTACTGGCAGGTCGGGTCAATCGGAAGTTACAGCGGTGACGAATACGCCTCTGGCGTGGCGAGCTTCCTAAGCTCCTACCCTCTTCCACAGTATGAGCCCACGGGAGCCGTCGTCTTCGTCTGGTCAGGGGCCACTCTGGGCGACGGTTCCTTCTTTCAGGCTGGGACGACGACCAACTACGGCAACTGCGCGACCAACAAGATGGAGGAATTCGCTCAGGCGTGGCTCCCGAACGGGCAGCGCCAATTCGCCATCACGCTCGATTGCGGTCTCACAATCTCCGGGTATGCGGAGTTCTCTGTGTATGAGACCAAGTCGGTCGGCACCAACAAGTGGGAGTGGGATGCGAGTGGTCCGTCCGGGCAATTCCCGGGCAGCGCCTTTGACGTGGGTTCGGGGACAACCGGGACACACCACGCGATGTCGATCGCGGAGTTGAGCGGGTCGTCGATCGGCTCCAACTCACAGCTCGGACCGGTGCAGGCCGATCCGGCGCTCATGTCAAGGTTCACTGGAGGCTGGTTCGATGCGAACTCCGCGGTAGCGTACTACGCGTATCAAGCCTCGTGTCCCCCGACGAACGTGGTAGCAAGCGGTGTCGACTGGACGTCAATGGGTACGGGCCTGAACAAGACCTGCACCGCCAATGGAGGGACGCTGTGGTGACGGCCTGCCGGCTACGTTGGGGTGTTGCACTTGTGCTAGTGGCCGCAGTGGTTGCCGCCTGCAGTAGCAGCGCTGGATCGCCTGGACATTCGCCGTCGGACGGGCGGGGCATCGCCACGGCCGCCGGTCTTGCCATGCCACCGTCATTTCCGTGCAGGTATCCCACTGCCGCCGAGCTGGCAGAGCTCGGCACCGCCAGCTCCGCCGTGGTGGAGGCGACGGTCTCCGCAGCGACCGTCACGCCACCTGGCGGTGATAACGGCAACACATATACTTGGACCTACCCGCTGCAGGACCTAGTGGTGCTCCTAGGCCGCCCTGGAGTAGCAGCTCCAACGTCCATCAGCGAGGTTGGAAGCGCGTCAATGGGGCTGCTGGCTCCAGGCAAATACATACTCTTCTTGACCAACGCCGGCCCCGATTACTACGTGGCAGGAGGAATGGAAGGCGCCTTCCCCGTCACTACGGCCGGCACCGTGGAGCGCTTCTGCGTCAACTATCAGGATCCCGCAAGTCCAGTCCCTGCGCAGGGTACCCCGCCGTCTGAGGCAGCGTTTAGAGGACTGCTGCCCACTGTGCTGGCGCTACCACCAACACGCCCGTAGTCACCAGCCAGAAAGGACGGATGGATTCGCCTAGTCCACGCGGACCTAGTCCACGCGGACGTTGTTGAGAATCGAGAGCCTCTCCGGATCCGGTGTGGGTAAGAGTCACGTCGACGGGGAGGCTCTCGTCGCACAATCGCGGCTCGGAACCGGGCGCGTCGGGGCTCTCGGCGAGGGCTACCTGCCCTCGCAGCCCCGCGACTCGGGGGCTGTGCGCACAAGCCTCCGTGTCGGCCAGGACGGCAGCCTTGGATCCGTGCGGTTCGGCGGCGCGCTGCGGGTCTCGCGCTGGTCGTCACCCTGGCGCTCACTGCCGGTTGTGGGCCTGCGGCGCGCGCCACCCCGCCGGCGGATCCGGCGCCCTCCGCGACCCCCACGTCGGTGATCGCCACGGCCGGTCCGCCGCTGACGGCCACGCCACTGCCGACCCTGCGCCCGACCCCTGCGGGCTGGCGGCTGATGCCCGCCGACGACGGCTCGCTGGCGTTCGCGATCCCGCCCTACTGGATGGGTCTAAGCGGGTCTAAGCGTCGATCTGGTGCATGGCCCGGACGTGACGGTCGAGGGCTGGGTCCTGTACACGTTCGACGCGCGGAACGCGGATCCCGAGCGGATGACGGCGGCGGTGGCGGGCCGGCCGCCCGACGGCGCCGGAGTGCCGCCCGCGGACCTGCAAGCGTGGTCGACAGCGAAGCTGGCGCGCGAACTGGCCGGCGAGCAGGACGCCCATATCACCAGCACCGAGCGGGTGCGCCTGCCGCTGGGTCCGGCCATCCGGTACAGTGTCTCGTTGCGCAACGCGCGGGGCACGTTCCATCTCGTGCTCTTCCACATCTGGACGCCGTACGGCGTCGTGCACTTTTCGGCCGGCGCGTACGACGGCAACTGGGCGCGGGACGAGCGCGACTTCTCGATCATGCCATGGACCCTGCGCCTCATGGCGGGACCCGCCCGAACCGGATCGAGCTGATCCGCGCGCCGCAGCCACTCGCGCGCGGCCGCCGTACGCAGGCCGTCGGCTCGACACAGATTCCGCCCGGAAGGCCTTGACCAGGCTGAGCGCCTGCATACAGTGCGTGCGCCGACATCGAGACGACGATGGCCGCGCAGGCAGTCCCCGCACGCGCGGGGGTGAACCGGCCTTCTGGCGACAAGACGTCGTCGCAGCGCGACCCGGCGCCCGGTCGCAGCGCGCAGGCGGCACCGCGTCCGCGGTGCCGGATCGTTGTCTTCGGCGGTCGCGCGACCGTGTACCCTCGGCGGGTAGCGGGCGTCCGGAGCGGCGCCCGATCCGACGAGTGGCCGGCAGACCCGGATGCTGATCAAGCGCGCCGACGACCCCCAACCCCACATCGACACCCTCACCGCGCTCCTGGCCCGTCCGGACCTCGACGCGCGGGCCCGGGATGCCATCGAGCAGGAGCTCCGCGCGATCCGCGCCGGGGCGCGTGGCGAACACGACGCCGCCTACGAGATCGAGTTCCGCTACGCCGACAGCCCGAACATCGCCACGATCCACGACCTGCGCATCGAGTGCGCCGGTCGGGTGGCCCAGATCGACCATCTCATCATCAACCGCATCCTGCAGGTCTGGGTCTGCGAGAGCAAGCACTTCGCCGAGGGGGTCTCGATCAACGCGCACGGCGAATGGGAGCGCTTCGTCGGCGGCCGCAGGCAGGGGATGCCCTCGCCCCTCGAGCAGAATCAGCGCCACATCGCGGTGCTCGAGGAGGTCATCCGCCGCGGCCTGGTCCCCCTCCCTCGACGGACCGGTTACACGATCAGACCCGAGTTCCGGAGCCTGATCCTCGTCTCGAACGGCGCGCGCATCGTGCGACCGCGCCGGCCGATCGAAGCGCTGGATGACGTCATCAAGGTCGAGCGGCTGCAGGCGACGATCGACGAGCAGCTCGAGCGGGAGGGCATGGTCAGGTTGCTGGGCAAGGCCGCCCTGAAGGTCGTCAGCCCCGACGCGCTGGCGGACCTCGCCCGCGGGCTCGCGGCCCTTCACCAGCCGCGGGGCTCCGACTACTGGGCGGCCAGGTTCGGGCTGCCGAGCGAGCCCCCGCCGACCGCCCCAGCACCCCCGGTCCCCGTCGTCGTCCCGGCCCACGCGGAGGCTTCTCCGGTCCCGGAGCTCACTCCGGTCGATAGACCGACCACGGTCGGCGACGCTGCGTCCGGTTCGACTCCGCAGGCCGGTCCGGTCGCTGCCGGCGGCCCATCCGCGGCGCGGCTACTCGTAGACCTCAACGCGGATCAGCGGGCGGCCGTCGTGGCCACGAGCGGTCCGCTGGCGATCGTCGCGGGCGCCGGATCGGGCAAGACCGGGTCGTCAGCCGCCGAGCCGCCTATGCGATCGAGACCGGCGCCATCGCACCCGATCAGATCCTGCTGGTGACGTTCACCGACAAGGCGGCCTCCGAGATGGTCGAACGGATGTCGGCGCTCGGCCACCCCGACGTCATGGCCCGAACCTTCCACGCCGCGGCTCTGGCGCAGCTACGCCATTTCTGGCCGTTGCGACATGAGGGCGCGGCCCTGCCCGAGGTCCTGCCCTCGAAGCTCGAACTCATCGCGCCGCTGGCGCGCCGCCTGCCGGGCGGCTATCGCTTCACGCCGGCCAAGGACCTCGCCGACGTCATCGAGTGGGCCAAGGTCAGGCGCATCCCGCCCGAGCGCTGGATCGAGCAGGGGCAGGAGCGGGCGCCCATCCCGCCCGAGCTCTTCGCGACCCTGTACCGCGACTACGAGCGGGCCAAGACCCGGGCGGGGCGGATCGACTTCGAAGACATGCTGGTGCAGACGGTAGAGCTGCTGGAGAACGATCCCGCGGCCGCCTCGATCGTGCGCTCCCGGAAGCGCTGGTTCATGGTCGACGAGTACCAGGACACCAACCCGCTCGCCGAGCGGCTCCTCGAGCTCTGGCTGGGCGACTCCCGGGATCTCGCCGTGGTCGGCGACCCCGACCAGACGATCTACACGTTCGCGGGCGCCTCACCCGAGTCCCTGCTGCACTTCGCGCAGCGCCATCCCGGCGCGCGGACGATCGCGCTCACCGAGAACTACCGCTCGAGCCCGCAGATCCTGGCCCTGGCCAACCGGCTCACCGGCGCGGGGAGCCGCGGACCGCTGCGGGCGACCAGAGCAGACGGTCCGGCACCCACCATCCGTCGAAACGCGGACGCGGAGGCCGAGCTCCGGGCGGTCCTGGCCGGCATCCGGGAGCTCCTGGCCGCTGGGATGCCGCCTGCGGAGGTCGCGGTCCTCGTGCGGCTCAACGCCCAGCTGCCGGCCATCGAGGAAGCGCTCACCCGTGCGGGGATCGGCTTTGCGGTCCGCGGCCAGCGCTTCTTCGAGCGCCTCGAGGTCCGTGAGGCGCGGCGTCTGCTCGCGAGAGCCAAGCTCGCCGAGACCGGAGCGTCGCTCGCGGCGGCGATCCGCACCCTCATCGTCGACCGACTCGGCGTCGAGGCGTTGCCGGAGAGCAGCGGCGAGGAGGCTCGCGAGCGCACGGCATCTCTGGAGCTGGTGCTCGGCATCATCGAGGATCTCGCGCGCGACCCGACGCTCACCGTGGCCCAGGTCGTCGCCGAGCTCGACCGGCGCGATGCCGCCGAGGCCACCTCGAGCCGGGATGGGGTGAACCTGCTCACGTATCACCGCGCCAAGGGGCTCGAGTGGGACGCGGTGTTCCTGCCCTCCCTGCAGGAGGGCGTGCTGCCCGTCCGGCAGGCCCGCGACAAGGAGGCGATCGCCGAGGAGCAGCGGCTCCTGTACGTGGGGATCACCCGCGCCCGATCTCGTCTGGCGCTCTCCTGGGCGCTGCGTCGACCGGGCGCCGCGGGCAAGGAGACAACTCGGCAACCCTCCCGGTTCCTGGCCGCGTTGGAACACCGAGGAAGCGAACCCGTCCGCACCACGGTGCGACGTGCGGCGGCGGGCTTCGCCGCGGGCTCGGACGATGGGCTGCTCGAGCGGCTGCACGGCTGGCGTCGCGCCCGGGCAAGGGCCGACGGCGTCCCGGCCTACGTGGTCGCGGAGGACGCCACGCTGGCGGCCATCGCGGCCGCTCGGCCCCGCTCGATCGCGGCGCTGGGCCACGTCCGGGGCATCGGACCAGCAAGGCTCGCGCGGTATGGGGACGAGATCGTCGAGCTCGTCGAGCAAGCGCTGCAAGAGCGCTGAGGAGCTGCTGATACGGTGGGTTTGGCTGCCATGAACCGCGACCTCCACAGGGAGTGCTTGGCCTTCGCGCTCGGAACTCCGGACCCCTAGGCTGCGTCGATGCGCTCATGAAGAGAGCTGCGCTTCTCCTGGCGCTCTGCGTGGTGGCGTCCGCCTGCGCCGGGCCTCGGCAGTCCTCGGCGGTCGGCATCGCCCTCGCATCGACCGGGAGTCCCGCCCCCACGCCTGCCGAAGCCTCCAGCTCGGCACCGACGACCGTCACGTCGCCCGACGCCGTGTTCCCCGCCGAGGCCGCCGGCCTGGCGGTGATCAGCGTCGCCGAGGCGGCGGCGATGATCGCGGCGGGGCAGCTCGACGGGCGGGTTGCAGCGGTGGCCGGCTACTACGATCAGGTCGCCATGTCCTGCCCGTATCCCGGCCGCTACATCGGGCCACTCGAAAGCTGGTGCAGGTTCATCGCCTTCACCGACCGGCGTGACGACGCCCGGCTGTGCCGGCCTTCTGGCGACAATGGAACCAGCTGCAGCCGCCCCACCGCGACGAGTCTCGACCCCTTCCTCATGCCCGAGACCGGCGGGGCCGTCCCTGCGCTCGGGAGCGGGCTCGACCCGCTGGCCCTCGTGCTCATCGGCCACGCCGGCGACGCCCGCCAGTGGCGCTGCACCGAGGCGACCCAGTCGGCGTGCGCGCGGGCCTTCGTCGTCGACCGCGTCGCCTGGGCGGACGGGCATGACGTCCCACTCACGGCGCCTCAAACCGACGACCAGACCACGGGCAAGGTGATCGCGCCCCGGATGACCATCGCGCAGGCCGCAGCCGCAGCCGGGGTCGGCGAAAGTCTGCTGACCGGGGCCCCCTTCCGCGCCGGGGACATCGCCTCAATCGATCCGCGCGAGAACCTCTCAGGCGACGGCCTCGTGTGGCTCCTGCGCTCGGTCGGCCAGGGCGCAGGGCCGACCCGTCCCGTGACCCAGCAGATCGTGGACGACGCGACCGGGAGGGTCATCACCGCCATGCCGCTGGCGCTCGACCTGGCCTACCGCCCGGCGCGCCTGTGGCAGTCGGCCATCGTCCGCGGCCTCGACTGCTGCGCGGGCCGCGAGTTCGCCTTCTACCGCGTGACCTCGTCCGACGGGACGCTCGTCTACGACGGCATGGTGTCCCAGGGCGCTTCCGGCCAAGACGGTTACACGTCCTTCGGCACCGGTTACGAGAGTCCCGGGCCGCTCGCCCTGCCCGCCGGCTCCTACTCCGTGACCGCCTGGCTGGCGACCTGGGACGGCCGCAAAGCGGGCGGCGCTCGTGACGAGTGCTCGACGAACGTCACCCTCGCGCCTCTCGACGACAAGGCGCTCACCGCCGACTTCCCGATCGGCAAACCGTGCCAGATCTCCCCGGGGCCGCCGCCCACGACCGACCCGTCCCCTTGACCTGGGGATCTGTGGGACGCGCGGGCGGCCTTGCCGCCCCAAGGGCGGAGCGAAAGGGTTTCCTGCTCGAGGGCAGCGCCGCCAGGGCTCAACCCGGCCGCACGGCCGGCAATCGGCGCAGGGAACCTTCGGGTCCCCGTCCGATGCAGCCGTCCTCCGGAGGCGGGTGCAAGCGACGGTCGCGAACACCACGTCCTAGCGACAGTCGCCGACACTACATGTAGGGCTACCTGCGCTCTCTGGGAAAGCATCAGCCCGGTAGCGACTGAACTCGACAGACGGCCGCAGCGGTGTCGCGAAGGGAGCGACGCGTTGAGTAGGATGGCGGCTGGTGCTGTCGCCGGGCCTCGCCCTCGTGCGATTAGCGGTTACTGCGGCTTCCTGTTCTGTCCAGCGATGGTGAGATGACCGCCCCAAAGACTCAACGCACCTCCCTCGATGAGGCGATCGGCCACATTGCGGCCGAGACCAAGATCTGGGTGAGGGTAGCTGCGGTTCGCCGAGACGACGACAAGTGGCACGCCAGGCTGGTGGAGCTCACGAGCGGAGCCCCGCCTCCGAGCTGGAAGCCGCTGACGTGGGACTACCCATGGGCGCTGCTCACTGCGAGAGTCGAAAGCGGCAAGGCCGTCGGCGAATGGGTTCGGGCCTCATCGATCAACCTCGACGATCGCGAGATCGTCCTGCCCACGGCGATGGATTCCCTGCTCTGGGAGCGCCGACAAAGCCAGTCACCGAGCGGATACGAGAAGCTCGAGTGGCCCGTGGTGGAGACGACGCTGGCCCAGGTCGACAATCAGGCCGAGCCGCAGGGGCCGCTCGTGTCGGCCATGGATGCGCCCTCCTTCATCAACCTCTACACGGCCGCGGCGTGCTTCTTCTACCTCGACCGTCAGCCCACGGGCGGTTCCTTGCATCAAGGGGTCATGTACCGCCATCAGGACACGAGCGCCCGTCTGAAGAGCGTCCGCATCACGGAGTCCGAGATCGTGGTGGAGGTCGAAGGCGACACCACCAGCGGACTGATCCTGGAACTGGCAGGGGATGCTCCCGGCGACGTGCGTCCGCTCGCGGGGCCAAGCGGCCATGCTACCCAGACGCTGCAGTTCGATCTGCCGAGCGGCCTGCCCGCCGGGGCGTGGGTACTGCTGCGGCGCGGTGAGGAGTGGATCGATCGGCGTTTCCTGGCGGCCCCCTGGACCCGCGGCCCAGAGCCAGGGGTGGAGTTCGTGGTGGAGCCTCGGACGCGATTGGAGGCGTTTCTCGCCGACCGTGCGCATTCCGCTGATTCCGAACACCCAGTCCGGTCGTTTCCGAACAGCCAGTCCGGAGTTTCCGAACACCTGCCGCGTGCAGGTCGGAGCGGCAGCGACGCGGGATGGAGAACGCCCTCTTCGGCTCACCTCCTTCAGCTGTTGAGCGGGTAGTCTGCCACGCGCCCGGCGGGCGCATCGGGCGCCCCGGGCGTGGCGTCGGCAGGGGGTTCCGGGCCGGCGCGCCCGGGCCGGGGGCGGCGCATCGAGTCGCCGCGCAGCTCCAGGCGATGGGCGCTGTGGACCAGGCGGTCCAGGATGGCATCGGCGAGCGTCGGCTCGCCCAGCGCCTCGTGCCAGTGGGCCACGGGGAGCTGGCTGGTGACGATGGTGGCGCGGCGTCCGGCGCGGTCCTCGATGACCTCCAGGAGGTCGGCGGCCTGCGCGTTGGTCAGCGGCTGCAGGGCGAGGTCGTCGAGGACGAGGACATCGATCCGCGCCCAGGCGGCCAGGAGCCGCGGCAGGCGCCCGTCCGCGCGCGCCAGGGCGAGTTCGCCCAACAGGCGCGGGACGCGCAGGTAGAGCGCGGTGTGGCCCCGCCGCAGGGCGGACTGGGCGAGCGCGCAGGCGAGGTAGGTCTTGCCGACCCCCGTGGCCCCCACGATCAACACGCTCTGGTGGGCCGCCACCCAGTGCGCCTCGGCGAGGGCGAGGACGAGCGCGCGGTCGAGGCCGCGGGGATGCC
>JAJYJR010000145.1 GCA_021789355.1 Chloroflexota bacterium
CCAGGTGCGAGTCACGCTCGAGCCGCAGCAGGTCGTAGCTCAGCCAGTCAGCGAGCGGGCTCTCGGCGAACCAGGCGACGAGCCACACGACGACGGCGGCGGCAACGACGACGGCGAGCGGAGGGCGTGGCCTGCGGACGGCGAGCGTGGTCATCCGAGCACGTCGCGGAGCGCCGCATCGGCAGCGATGCACGCGGCCTCGTCGCGCTCGTAGTAGACCCAGCGGCCATCGCCGTGGTGCTCGATCGGGCGGATCAGCCCGGCGTTGCGGAGGCGCGCGAGGTGCATCGAGATGTTGTTCTGCCGCTCGCCCAGGGCGGCGGCCATCTCGCACACGCAGTGGGGTCCGTCGCGGAGCAGGCGCAGGATGCCGGCGCGATTGCGGTCGGCGAGGAGCGCTGCCGTCGCCGCCGCGGCGGCGACGTCGGGCGCGGGAAGGTCGAGACGCGGTCCGTCGAGAACCGGTAGCTCGTCGTGCCCGGCAGACTTCGGCCGGTCGCGAATGGGGGTTCGGGCGCCGTCGCGGAGTGGCAACATCTCACTGCCCATTGTGTCAATGCGGGATGAGATATCCAGGGTGCCGAAGGTCACGAAAGCGCAGGCCTTCGTCACCGGACGCGCTCGGCGACGGACGACTTCGGTCTGCGGGCCATCAACGCGGCGTCGGCGCCCATTCGATCTTCCTCCCGTCACCCGCGATGGCGGAGAATGCGGCCCGTGCGCTCCGGGGAGCGCCGCTGCGTCCTACGATGTCCGCAGAGCGGGGGAGCGGAGCGGCGACTCCGCCGACCCGATCGCCATCGACGAGGAACCCGGCCGTGTGTCTGCGCCTCTCCGTCCCCCGGGACCAGCTCATCCTCATCGCCGGGCTCGTGTGGTGCCTCGCGGGCGCGATGGTCTGCGTGGTCGGGTTGCCGCTCGAGGTCCGCCTGGCGCCCGCCCACCTGGTCCTCGTCCCGCTCGCGGCGGTGATCTTCATCGCGTTCTACGTGCTGGTGTTCTCGCCGCTCGTCCGCCGGCACACCGCCAGGATCCGCGCTCGCCGCGAGGAGCGGCTGCCGTTCTGGCACTTCTTCAACGCCTCGTCCTGGGCGGTCATGGTGGTGATGATGGGCGGAGGCATGGCGCTGCGCCTGTCCCACACCATGCCCGACTGGACGATCGCCTTCTTCTACAGCGGGCTGGGCGTGGCGCTCTTCCTCTGCGGCGTGCGCTTCGTGGGCATCTACGCGCGCCGCGACCTCGCCGTCGTCGGCCAGGGGTTCGGCGCCGACCGCTGAGGCCACCGGCGCGCGGCCTCCTCACCTCGTGGCTGCGCTTCCTGGCCGAGCAGGGCGTGCGGATCGTTCGGCTCGACGCGGTCGGGTACGTGATCAAAGAGGCCGGCACGAGCTGCCGCATGGTGGAGCCGGAAATCTGGGAGTCCCCGGAGTGGATCTGCTCGGTGGCCGACTCGTTCGGCCTTGCCGTGCTGGCCCGAGGTCCACGACATCCACGCGACGCACCGGGTGCGAGCTCGAGGCCGACGGGCCGCGGCTCCCTGCCGGCGACCGGGGGAGGGGAGGCCGCCCGGCCTGGAGTCCCTCGCGCTCGGCTCGTGCGATCCTAGAGGCGATGGCTGATCCCGGCACGACCGAAGAGACCCGCATCGACCGCTGGCTGTGCGCGGTGCGGCTCGTCAAGACGCGCCCGGCGGCGACGCAGCTGTGTGACGCCGGCCACGTCCGGGTGAACGGGAACGACGCGAAGCCGTCGACGAAGGTCCGTGCCGGCGACCGGATCGACGCGCTGATCGCCGGCCGCGAGCGCATCGTGGAGGTCGTGCGGCCGATCGAGTCGCGCGTCGGCGCCCCCGTCGCCGCCACGTGCTACGTGGACCACAGCCCGCCGCCGGTGGTGACGGAGGTCCGGCCCGGGATCATGGCGGTGCGAGGGGAGGGCCGGCCGAGCAAGCGCCTCCGCCGGGAGCTGGAGCGCCTGCGACGGGGTGGCGGCGCGTGAGTAGGCCCGGACGCGGCCCGGGCCTGCGGCAGCCGAACCTCGCCTGCATTCGATCCCTGCCATCAGTGCGCCGCCCTCGGCCGAGGGGCGGCCGTGGGCCCGCGGGAGAGCTCTCCCGGGCCCGCCTCGATCCCCTATAGTCAACTGGGGAAGGACTCGCGGGCCTGAGGAGGGGAGGGTGGCGGCACCCAGCGCACCGACCGTCGGTCTCCGCGTGCGGCTCACGCAGCAGGAACTCGAGTCGCGGCTGTGGGCCGCGGCGAACAGCCTGCGCGGCCCCGTGGATCCCGCCGACTTCAAGGCGTACATCTTCCCGCTGCTGTTCTACAAGCGCGTCTGCGACGCGTGGGACGACGAGCACGCGAAGGCCGTAGCCGAGTACGGCACCGACCTGACGCCGGAGATCGAGGCCGACTACCACCGTTTCCAGGTTCCGGACGGTGCGCACTGGCGGGACCTGCGGCGGGTCACCGAGAACGTCGGGGTCGCGCTCCGGAACAAGCTCGACCGCATGCAGCAGGCGAACCCCGACGCGCTGGCCGGGATCTTCGGCGATGTCGAGTGGGGCAACAAGGAGAAGCTGCCCGAGCACGCCCTCCTGAACCTGATCGAGGCCTTCAACACCCTCGACCTGTCGCCCGATCGGGTGGGCCACGACGTGCTGGGCGCCGCGTACGAGTACCTGCTGAAGCAGTTCGCGGACGCGTCGGGCAAGAAGGCGGGGGAGTTCTTCACGCCGCGCACCGTCGTCCGCCTCCTGACGCGGATCCTCGACCCGCAGCCGACCGACTCGGTGTACGACCCGGCGGTGGGATCGGGCGGCATGCTCGTGGAGGCTGCCAACGAGGTCGTGGAGGCCGGCGGGTCCGTGCGCCGGATGCGGTTCTACGGCCAGGAGGTCAACCTCACGACCTCCGCCATCGCGCGCATGAACCTCTTCCTCCACGATATCGAGGACGCGACGGTCCGCCGCGGCGACACGCTCCGCGACCCGCGGTTCCTCGACGAGCGCGGCCGGCTCCAGCGCTTCGACGTGGTCATCACGAATCCGCCGTTCAGCCTGAAGAACTGGGGCGCCGACACGTGGGCACGCGACCCGTGGAGCCGGGCGTCGTGCGGGCTCCCCCCGGCGTCGTACGGCGACTACGCGTGGATCCAGCACATGCTCGCCTCGATGAAGCCGGAGGCCGGGCGGGTCGGCGTGGTGATGCCGCACGGCGTGCTGTTCCGGGGGGGCGCGGAGGCGCAGATCCGCCAGTGCCTGGTCCGGAACGACCAGCTGGAGGCGGTCATCGGCCTGCCGCCGAACCTCTTCTACTCGACGTCGATCCCGGCCTGCCTGCTGATCTTCCGCGCGACCAAGTCGCCAGAGCGTCGCGGCCACGTCCTGTTCGTCGACGGCTCGAAGCGGTTCGAGAAGAGCCGCAACCAGAACCTGCTACGACTCGAGGACGTCGAGACGATCCTGGCGGCCTACCGAACGGGCACCGACGCGGACGGCGAGGGTGGCGTGGAAGTGCGCCTGGTCCCGCATGCCGAGGTCGAGTCGAACGGCTGGGACCTGAACATCGGTCGGTACATCCGCGGCGAGGCGGCCGAGACGGTCGACGTCGCGACAGCGCTGGCCGAGCTTCGGGCCGCTCAGGCGGCGCTCCGCGAGGCCGAGGCGCGCCTGGACGAGCGGCTGCGCGAGGCCGGTTATGCGTGACGGGTGGCGGCGAGTGCGGATCGGCGAGGTCGCCCGTCTCGATCTCGACCGTGTCGTGGTCCGCGCCTCCGACTCCTACCAAATCGCTGGTGTGCTCAACTCCGGGCGTGGCTTGCTGACCAGGGAATGCGTTCGGGGCTCTGCGACCAGGTATTCGGTTCTCTATCGGCTCGGCGCCGACCAGCTCGTGGTGCGGAAACTGACCGCTTGGGAAGGCACGATCGCGATTGTCCCGCCCGAAAACGACGGCATGTACGTCTCGCCCGAGTTCCCAACCTTCACCCTCGGCCCTGATTTGCTGCCCGGCTACATGAGGTTGCTGTGTCGTCAGCCCGCCCTCTGGGCGGCGATGAAGGAGCGGTCCACCGGCACGGTTCAGCGTCGCAAGCGCGTGAATCCCGATCAGCTGCTCCGTATCGAAATCGTGTTGCCGCCAATGACCGAGCAGCGCCGCATCGTCGACCTGATTGGCTCGATCGACGCGGCGAGAGAGAGAGAGAGAGAACTGGCTGACGCGACTTCCGCCGCGCGGGTCGGGTTGCTTGGGACGCTCCTCATGAATCGTGAGGGGTGGACAGAGGCCCTCTTGGGGCAAGTAGCCGTGATTCGAATCGGGCGGACACCGCCGCGTCAGGACAGCCGCTATTGGACGAGTGACCTTGAACGGCCGTTCTGCTCGATCGCCGACATGACAGGGACTTTCGTGCGGCCAATGCGGGAGGGCGTCACCTCCATTGCGGAATCGCAGGGAAAGGCGAAACGCGTCCCAGCCGGATCGTTGCTCCTCAGCTTCAAGCTCACGATAGGGCGAGTCGGGTACGCTGCGGTCGACCTTTTCCCGAACGAGGCGATCGCGTGGCTCGACCCCGATACGCGGCTCCTCGACAAGCACTACTTGGGTTTGTGGCTCGGCCATCAAGATCTGCGGGCAACTTCAGGGCGGGCTGTGAAGGGCCAGACCCTGAACGCGCGGTCTCTGCGGGCAATTCCGGTCGCGTTCCCGTCGCTCACCGAGCAAAGACACATCGCAGATCTCGTCGAGAGCGTGGATGAGGCCACGGAGACGGCAAAGCGGGCGGAAGCCGCGCTCTCCAGCCTGAGGGTCAGTCTGCTCGAGGAACTGTTGTCGGGATCACTTGAACTCCCGTCCTCGTACGACCGCTTCCTCGACGCGGCCTCATGAGCACCATCGCCGAGTCGTCCGTCCAGGCGGCACTCGTCGATCGCCTGACGAAGCCTGACCTCGGCTGGCGCTCAATCCCCGGCGTCCAGCTCGACCGCACCCCCGACGCCGTCCTCGTCGAGTCGGAGGTGGTGGCCGCGCTCGTCCGGCTGAACCCTCTCGTCGCCGAGCAGCCGTCCCGCGTCGACGAGGTCCTGCCCAGGCTCCGCGCCACGATCCTGTCGGTCGCCAACGACGGGCTCATCGAGGCGAACCGCCGGCTGATGGGCTGGCTCCGGGGCACCGAAACCATTCGCTTCGCCGGGACCGACGCGTTCGTGCCCGTCCGGCTGGTCGACTTCGGGTCCCCCCGGTCGAACTCGCTCGTGGTGTCGACGGAGGTGACGTACCACCCGGGAGCGGAGGAGCGTCGGTACGACCTGGTGCTCTGGGTGAACGGGTTCCCGCTCGTCGTGGGTGAGACCAAGACGCCCGTCGAGCAGTGGAAGTCGTGGTTGAACGGCGCGCGGGACATCCACACGACGTACGAGGCCGTCACCCCTGGCTTCTTCGTCCCGAACGCGCTGAGCTTTGCGACCGAGGGGAAGGATTTCCGCTACGGCGCGATCCGCGAGCCGGCCGAGGACTGGCTGCCGTGGGCGCGGACGACCGACCCGATCCTCCTGCCCGGCCTGGCGTCGGTGCTCCGCTCGGCCGAGCTCCTGCTTGCGCCCGAGATGCTCCTCGACATCGTCCGCACGTACACCCTCTACTCGCGCCACAGCTCGACCGGCGGCGGCTACACCCGCAAGCTCATCCCGCGCTACCCCCAGGTCGAGGCGGTGGACGCGATCGTCGCCCGGGTGCGCGACCTCGCACGCCGGCAGGGGCTCGTGTGGCACCACCAGGGCTCGGGCAAGACGCTCCTCATGGCGTTCGCCGCGGCGAAGCTGCGCCAGCAGAGCGACCTGGACGCGCCGACGATCCTCGTCGTCCTGGACCGGCTCGACCTGATCGACCAGGTGGAGGCGGAGTTCGCGTCGGTGGGGCTCCCGGGCCTGCGGGTGGCGGCGACTCGCGACGAGCTGCGCCGGCTCGTGCGGGAGGACGCCCGCGGCATCATCGTCACGACGATCTTCCGGTTCGCCGGCGCCGGGCTCCTGAACGACCGGTCGAACATCGTCGTGATGGTCGACGAGGCCCACCGGACGCAGGAGGGCCGTCTGGGGCTCGACATGCGCGAGGCGTTGCCGAACGCGAAGCTCATCGGGCTGACGGGCACGCCGATCTCGACCGAGGACCGGAACACGTGGGAGACGTTCGGCGATCCCGACGATCCGGAAGGCGTGCTCAACCACTACTCGGTCGAGCGCTCGATCGCCGACGGAGCAACGCTCCCGATCCACATCGAGACCCGGCTGGTCGACTTTCACATAGACCACGCAGCGCTGGACCAGGCCTTCGCCGAGCTGGCGGAGGCGGAGCGACTCGACGAGGACGAACGGGGCTACCTCGCGCGGCGGGCGAGCCGCGTCGACCAGCTGATGAAGACGCCGGCGCGGATCGAGGCGGTGTGCCGCGACATCGTCGACCACTACCGCCGGAAGATCGCGCCGCTCGGGCTCAAGGCGCAGGTGGTCGCATTCGACCGCGAGTTGTGTGTCGCTTATCTCGGGCTTATCTCGGGCCTGCTCGCCGAGGGCGAGGAGGCCACGGTGGTCATGACCACCGAGAAGGACGACCCCGCCGAGTGGTCCATCTTCGACCGCGAGCGCGACGAGGAGGCGCGGACCCGCGACCGCTTCCTCGATCCCGACGACCCGCTGAAGTTCCTCATTGTCACGGCCAAGCTCCTCACCGGGTTCGACGCGCCGATCGAGGGCGTCATGTACCTCGACAAGCCGCTGCGTACGCACACGCTGTTCCAGGCGGTGTGCCGGACGAACCGCCGCTGGACCAACCCGCACACGGGCCAGGAGAAGCTCAACGGGCTCGTGGTCGACTACGTGGGGCTCGGCGGCGAGCTCGCGAGGGCGGTGGCAATCCACGATACCGGCGTGCAGCAGCCACTCCCCGCCGACATCGACGAGCTGTTCGACGTGTTGGCGGGCCTGGTGACGGAGGCGCTCGAACCGTTTGCTGGCGTCGACCGCCGGGCCGCCGGGTACGAGCAGCTGCTCGACGCGCAGGAGCGGATCGCGACCGTGGGAGCGCGGGCGGAATTCGCGGAGGCGTTCCTGCGTTGCCAGGCGCTGTTCGAGCTGCTCTGGCCCGACACGCGGTTGCGGCCGATCGAGGGCGACTACCGCTGGCTCGCGCGCGTGTACGCGAGCGTGCAGCCCTCCGTCGACGCGAACGCGCTGCTGTGGCACCGGCTGGGCGCGAAGACGGCCGAGCTCGTGGGCACGTACGTGTCGGACGTGGAGGTCGACGCGGCCGGGCTCGAGGCGGTCGCGATCGACGCGGGCACGCTCGAGGCGCTGCGGCAGCTCGAGCTGTTCGAGCCGGGGGAGGGGAGCGGAGGCAGAGGCACGACCGGGGCACATGCCGCGCCGCCGACCGTGGACGAGGTGCTCGACACGCTCGAGGCGCGACTGCAGGCGAAGTTGCGCGGTCCCGCGACGCACCCCGTGTGGCGCGCGCTCTCGGAACGCCTGGAGGAGTTGCGGCGCGAGAAGCTGGCCGGCGCGAAGGACTCCGTGGAATTCCTGAAGCGGCTGCTGGACGTGGCCCGTCAGCTGGTCGGCGCTGAGCGCGCGGAGGCCGAAGGCCGTCTCGACACGTTCCAAGTGCTCGACCCCGACCGCGGCGCGCTGACCCAGATCCTGCGGGAGTACGCGCCGCCCGGCGTCCCCGTGATTGTGGAGCACGTCGTCGAACAGATCGACGCCCTCGTGCGCCCCGTCCGCGGCACCTCCTGGCAGACCTCCGGCCCCGGCGACCGCGAGATCCGCCGCCAGCTCCGTCTCATCCTGAAGAACAGCGGCCTGCCGCCAGCAGGGGAGTTGTACGACCGGGCATACGGGTACATCAGGGAGCACTATTGAGAGGTCGGTTGCTGTGAGCCGCGATTCCTTTGCATTTGAGGCCGCAGTGCGTCAAGCCGCCGAGGCCATCTGGGGGCTTGCGCCGGGAGACTGCCAGCCTGCCTGGTATGTCGCCGATCCGATGCTCCACGAACTCGACGGGCTCGCGGAGCTGAGAGACATGACGCACGTCGTGATGGCGACGCAGAATACCAAACTCGACAAAGTAAGGTCGGACGTGCTGAAGCTGGACGCGGCAGCAAAGTACGAAACTCGGCGACGAGGCCTTCCGACCGAGAAGTGGTTGATCACCGAACTGCAACTCGCCGCCGAACACGTGAAGTATGCCCGCGAGCATGGCGTCAAGCTGATGACGCTTGAGCAGTTCCGCAACCGGTTCTTCGATGCTGAAGAGTACGTCCAGAAGCGGAGGCGCGCGCCGTTTGGATCGGCGCGGAATCTCGTCGACGGATCGATCACCGTTCCAGAAGACGAGTATGTGGATCTCCCACTCATCGAAATGAACTGGACTAGGGACGGCTGGCATGGCCTGGGTTCAGTCAGTCTGGACGGCGTCGCAAACGAAATCGCCGGAGGAGAGTGGTTCGTTCTCGTCGGCCCGTTCGGAGCGGGCAAGAGCCTCACGACGAGGGAGCTGTTTTTCAAGCTCGTTGACCGCTTGAACAAGACCCGTCGAGAGTCGCCAGTCCCAGTCCCAGTCCCAGTGAATCTGCGCGAGCACTGGGGCGCCCTTTTCGGAGATGAGATCCTCTCTCGACACGCGCGGGCCATCGGACTCGCGAACAAAGACGACCTGACCGTCGCGTGGCGATCCGGAATCGCTTGTCTACTGCTCGACGGGTTCGATGAGGTAGCTTCACAGGCCATCGCACGCCCGACGGATCGGAACTGGACGCGGCAGATACGCAATGAGGCGCTCTCCGGTGTTCGCGACCTTGTTACTCAGCTTCCTAGCGGTTCTGGTCTATTGATGTGCGGCCGAGACCACTATTTTGACGACCCGGACGAGATGCGTCAGGCGCTCGGACTCGTGGGACGAAGATACAGAATCCTCCGCGTGGAGGAGTTTGACGAAGTCCAGGCGATGCGTTTCCTTGCGCGGCATGGGTCGGACTCCCCGCTGCCAGATTGGCTACCCCGCAAGCCGCTGATTCTGGGCTATCTCGCACACCACGATCTCTTGGCGGATGTTCTGAAGATCGATGGATCGCAGGGGTTCGGCTTCGTCTGGGATCAGTTCCTCGACCTAATCTGTGAGCGCGAGGCTCAACATCAGCGATCAGGAATGGATCCTAGGACGGTGCGCCGCGTTCTCGAGCGCTTGGCGTCGATCGCGAGGGCTACGAGCTCTGGGGTCGGTCCGATCACTGGGTTGGACATTGCAGAGGCGTACCGCGGCGAAACCGGGGATGCAGCTGGCGAAGCGGTGCTCATGCAGCTTCAACGGCTCCCTGGGCTGACTCAGCGGGAACAGGATCCGACGGCGCGATCCTTTGTCGACCAGGACCTGCTCGAGGCGCTCGCAGGAAGCGCGGTGGCGCGGGCGATTGTCGAGGCCGACAAGTCCATCGCCGAGCGAAGATGGCTGGCCGGCATCGGCCGACGTGGCGCAAGCGTCGCCAGTCACATACTCCAGACGCAAGGCTACACCGCGGAGACCGTGGTCGCCGCGGCTGCGAGGTTCTCCGAGGCACGTGCGGACGGGTCAGGCCAGCATCAGTTGGCTGCAGACTGCCTTGCGGTTGCGGTTGCGATGGCACGGGATAAGGGCGACCTAGATTGCCGCGGGCTTACCCTCGATGAGGTCGCGTTTGGCGAGCTTGATCTCGAAGGCCTCCGCGTCTTGGACTTGCTGATCAGAGAGTCGATGATCGACCTTCTTGCTGTTGACCGAGCGATCCAGGAGTCGACCGTTCGGATCGCGGCATCGACGATAGGCAGAGTCACCGGCGTACCGTCTCTCAGTGGCCTCCCAGATGGGGTGGCGGTTCAGTGTGCGATTGAGGCATTCGACGACGCTTCGACTAATGCTGCGCTCCTGAGGCTGAACCTCCCAGCCTCAATCAAGGCGCTGCTTACCGTTCTCCGAAAGTTGTATGTCCAAGCGGGTGCAGGCCGCAAGTTGGGAGCATTGACCCGCGGGCTGCCCGATGGCAAGGTGTGCGAAGCCGTACCGCGAGTGCTGCAAGCTCTTGAGGCTGAGGGTCTGGTCTATGTCACAGGCGAAATCGCGCACCCTGTCCGTCGTCAGACCGCTCGCGTGCAGCGGATTCTTGCCGCAGGTGGACTGTCAGATGACCCCCTCGTCGCGCGTCTGACCGACGACGAGAGCCACTAGTTGTCGCCCAAGTGCGCTGTCAACGCGGCGTCTGCCACGCTGATGTATGGCGACAAGCCGACCGCGTGATGTGCTACGCCGACCGGACTCGGCCGACGATAGTGAGGGCAGTCATCGCGGCGATAAAGTCGGTGGGAGGGGAGGGCCGCCTGGTCAAGGGCCTCCGGGCGGTAGTGCGAACCCGTGAAGATGGGCGATCGTACCTGAACCCCGGACCGACTTGACAGCGAGATATCTGGTCGATATCTTGGCGACGTGGCCAAGGTGCTGATCTCCGTGCCGGACGACCTCCTCCAGCGCATCGACCGCGAGGCTGCGTCGCGCGGCACGACGCGCAGCCGGTTCCTTGAGGAGGCCGCCCTGCACGAACTGGGCTGGCCTGCGCCTGAAGACCTCGATCGGGCGGTGCGGCGGGCGCGGGA
>JAJYJR010000146.1 GCA_021789355.1 Chloroflexota bacterium
ACGAGCGCCACCACGAGGCCGACCAGGAACAGGGCGTCCCGGAGCGCGCGGGCGCGGTTGCGCGTGACTGGCAGCCGGAACGATACGTTCAGCAGCCACGTGCCTTGCCGGCTTCCGCGGTGCCACCAGCGGGGTCCACGCATTCTGTTCTCCCTCTTCGGGCCGGCAGAACAGGCGCTAGCCTAGCAGGCGATGCGAAGGCTCCAAGCAGGCCGTTCGGCGGCGCCGGCACGGGACTCCTGGGTGGTCGGTCCACCATCCGGAGCTGTGTCCGGGACTGGCACGCCTGACCTGCCGGGCCCGAGCGAGGTGCCGGACCGGGGACGGCTGATGCGACGCCTGGCGATCTACCCGGCGGCCATGCTCGGCGGAATCCTCCTCGCCGTGGTCGCGGTGGACTCGTGGCCGCGGGTCTACTTCGATGGCCTGGCGTACTGGCGGGCCGGGGAACGGCTGCTGGCCGGGACGCCGGTGTACCAGGCCGGCCTCGTCGGGACGCCGCTCGCCTACTGGTATCCGCCGCCCCTGGCACAGGCACTGGCGCCTTTGACAGTCGTCGTGCCGGAGGTCGTCTTCAACTGGCTGTGGATCGCCCTCCTGGTGGGCTGCCTGTGGTGGCTGGTCGACGGTCGCCCCTTCCTGTTCCTGGTCAGCCTTGTCTTCCTGCCGGTGGCAGTGGAACTGAGCGTCCGCAACATCCACCTGCCGCTGGCGGTGATGCTCGTGGTGGGACTGTCGCGGCGCGGCTGGAGTTGGCTGCTGGGGGTGGGGGCGGCGATCAAGATCGCGCCGGCGGTCGGGATCGTCTACCTCGCCGCGCGCGGACGCTGGCGGGACGCCGCGATCGGGTTCGGCGCGGCCGCGACCATCTGCGCCGTCAGCTTCGTGCTGGCGCCGTCGCTCTGGTTCGAGTGGCTACGGACCATGCTATCGAACGGTGGAGTGGAGGCCGGGGCGTCGTTCCTGCCGATCCCCTACTGGGTGCGGGGGCTGGCGGCGCTGGCGCTGGCGGCCTGGGCCGGGCGGCAGCCGGAACGAGTGGGCGACCCGCTGGCCGCTATCGCCGTGGTTGTGGCGCTGCCGACGTGGTGGGCTCCGGCGTTCGCCACGCTCCTCGCCGCCTGGAAGCTGCGCCCGAGGCGAGGCAGTGCGCCTTCCGGGGCATGACCGGACCCTGCGGGCCCCGTTTCGACCTCCGTTAAGCCGGGTGAGTATCCTCGCTCCCACGACGCTGACGTCGCAACCACTTGGCCGGCCGATTGCGCGAGCGCATCTTGCTCGCCAAGGGCGATGCGGTCGCGCTGCTCCCCGTCAGGTGGCTGCCGCTCGCCGAGGGCTCGGCAGGTGGACTAGCCGGCCGCGTTGACTGTGGCTGTGAGCCCGATTGTGCAGCGCGGCAGCTGCGATTCTCGAGGAGCGGTGCGCTCGAACACGCTGAAAGGTTGCCTGATAGGACGGACATGCACCATTCGGTCGCTGGCTTGCAGGACCAACGGGTCGCCGGCCGAGGAACCATGGGGGGCATTCATGTCCGTTTGGGACGGCAATCGCGCGGTGGCGGTTGCCGACACGCGTGGGCCTCGGTGGACGGGCCGACGAGGCGCGAACGGTCAGAGTGTCGCGGAGTTCGCGCTCGTCCTGCCGGTGCTGGTCGCCATCATCGGCGGCGTCATCCAGTTCGGGCTGATCTTCTGGGCGCAGAACACGCTGACGCAGGTGGTCCGTGACACCGGCCGTTGGGCTGCCACGCAGCCGCTTCAGTGTTCGCCCACTCCCGCGTCCTCAAGCACGCTTGTCAGTGAGTTGCAGGCGCAGGCCCAGTCTATCGCGAGCCACTCCTCACTTCTAGGGTACTCGGCCACCACGACGTGGCCCGTAAGCCCGGTGGCTTCGGATTCCGACGTGGCAGCTTTCACCACGTCCGCGAATCCCGAGGGCGTCGCTGTCGCGTGGGTCAGTGACTCGCAGCCTGCAACGCCTGAACCGTGCCCGCCGTTGAACAACGCAGCAGTTTGGCACGTTACAGTCCGGATCAACCACACCATACCCGTCTTCTTCCCTGGCATGCAGTATCTGCCTGGACTCGGCACGTGTAGCAGTGGCACCTGCAACATCGTCCTGTCGAGCACGGCGCAGTTCCGGATGGAGCCGGCGCCATGAGCACGTTGGCCATTCGCATGAGGCCCGCAGAGGCGAAGCAACAGACACGGCAGGCCCAGCAGGGTCAGGTCGTCGTTCTCTTCAGCCTATTCCTTGTGGTTCTCCTTCTTGCGGCTGCACTCGTGCTGGACGTGGCGCGCGCGTATGCGCTCCAGCGTTTTGAGCGCAGCGTAGCGGATGCGGCGGCCCTCGCAGGAGCCCAGGACCTTCAGATACTCGGAACCAGGACGCCACCCACGTCTACGGAGCAGGCTAATGCCCGTGCTGACGCCCTCAGAGTGGTGATCAATGAGCTCGGTGGCTCCGCGGCCCTGTCCACGCAGCTCGCGACCTGCGGCGGTTATGTGGTCGACTCGTTCGGCAATTTCGCGAATTACCCCATCACGGGGACGCAATATGTCGCTTCAATTACCACCCCGTACTCAGGTGCACTGACCGTTGCCACGGACCGCGCGGTGAAAGTAGCGCTTGCGCAGCCCAGTTGGTCACTCACCTTCGCTCGGGTCCCCCCATTCAACGGAACGACATGGAACGTGGGTGCGGCGTCGGTTGGTGGCCTGACATTCGAGGGTCAGTACGCCGTGATCACGCTGCGCCCGCCGGACGGTACGGACACGGGAAGTGCGTTGGGCGATGTAACCGTGGGTGGCGACACGCACATTAGCATCGCCAACGGAGATATCGGAACGAACCGGAGTATGACCTTCTCCGCAGTGAGTTCTCAGGTCACGCTCCAGCCCGACTTCGCCGTGTACCACTACGACACCCCGGCTCCTTGGGGGGCGAGCCCTCCGAACCATCCAATCTTCAATTTGATCAATGATCCCAACTACACAATCCCGGTGGCGACAGGAGCCCCACACACCTATTTCAGCCTTGGTGCTGCCCTTGACACGTCAGCCAATTGCCTCGCCATCGTGACGACCTACCTCGTTCCGGACCCCGGATACAAGTCCTACGTGCCTGGCTATCCAGACGCCCCGGACATGACCCACATCAACTGCTACCAACCGGGCGTCTACAACGTCGAATTGAAGGATGGCGCTGGAGACCTGAGTATTCTCGAGCCTGGTCTGTATTTCTTCAACCAGGGTGTCACCCTCAAGAACAGTCTCATCGGCGGCTATCAGGCCGGCCATTACAACAGTCTAGGGCAACCGATTGACCACACGGGGGTAGCTCTCGTGTTCCCGCATGACATGCGAGTCGGCCAGTTCAAGAACAACAATACCGGTGTGGTATCACTCAACGCTGGCACCCGGTTCGGCAATCCGCTCGGCGGCACAGAGGCCACTCCGGCTCTCGACTACTCCGGGAATGCCATCGTCGCTAACAACACCCTGAAGCTGATGACCGTCATTGTGCAGAAGGACCCAAACTGCGAGGTTGTCCAGCCGTATCCCTCGGCGTGTGATGACACCCATAACAAAGTGATCGGGTTGAACGGAGGCAGCGCCCTGTACCTCGCGGGCGTGCAATACGCGCCGACTGACAATGCGGCAGTCGCGGGCAACACCGTATCGGGTGGTTACGTCGGTCAGATTGTGTCGTGGACGGTCAGCTACTCCGGCAATGCATCCATGGGGCTGCAGTATCCGGGCAATGCCGCGAACGGCGTGGTGCGTCTCGACACTGCGTGCTCACCCGGAGTCGCCTGCCCGTAGTGGCGATGCGCGGAGTGTCCTGGCCTCGTGGTTGGCCTCATTGATGCGTGGTCGGCGCGTGCCCATACCCCAGCACGATCTCCCGGCCGGCGTCGGATGGATTGACAGTGGCGCGGCGCCCGGCATGCCCCGGATGTGCGCCTGCCATCCATTGGATCCCCGGACGAAGTGGTCGGGCCGGACGCAGCATGGTTTCCGCACAAGGGACTGACGACCCACTGCCCCGGCAGGATGTGGTGCCAAGCCGCACCGACGGGCGCGCGTCGCAAGGTGTCCTGCAAGGACCGTGGTACAAGTTAACTAGGCGTCCTTGGTACTTCCATCGCGACTCGTTGATGCGAAGGGTCAATGTCCGAGACACGTCGGGCGCGCGGTGGCCAGGCGGTCACCGAGTTCGCGCTCATCCTGCCGGTCGCGCTGCTGCTTCTGCTCGGCATTGGCGACTTCGCGCGTTTCTATACCGACACGATCGCGCTCGAGGCGGGCGCCCGTGAGGCGGCGGACTACGGCGCCTTCTACTCGTCGAACTGGACCACCACTGGGACGACCCATAATGCCCCGATCACGGTGCCGAAGATGGAGCAGCGGGCCTGCACCGCGGCCGCGGCCCTTCCGGGTTACACCGAACCCGCGGGCACCCTGAACCACGCGACGTGCACGAACCCGGTCTTCACGTGCGTCCTAGAGGATCCCGCGAGCACCACGGATTGGACGCCGCAGGCCACCGCGGACTGCTTATCACCGCAAGACTGGTCGCCGGCGAGCAGCACGGATTGCTCGCTCACGTCGACCAGCCCGCCGTGCATCGTGCACGTGACCCTGACGTACGAGTTCAACACGTTCATCGGCGGTCTCTGCCTGCAGGGCACCCCGCTGTGCCTGCCGAGCAGCTTGACGATCCAACGGGACAGCCGCTATGCGATCTCGGGTTTCCCCTCGTCATGACCCGACGCGATGGGCGCAGGGACGACCGCCGGCGACACGTCCGCGGGCAGGCGCTCGCCGAGTTCGCCCTGGTGACGCCGCTCTTCTTCCTGCTCGTCTTCGGGATCATCGAGTTCGGGCGCTTCATCTACACCTACGAGATCGTCAACAACGCGACCCGCGAGGGGGCCCGCTACGCGATCGTGCACGGCAGCGCCTCGGAATGCCCGAGCGGGCCCATGCCGGACACCGCGCAGGGCGTTCCCGTGCCTAACCCGTGTGACCCGACCGGCGCCAAGATCGAGGCCGTCGTGCAGCAGTACGCGATTGGGATCCCCCCCGCGGGGCTGACCGTCAACCCAACGGTCTGGGCGCCCGACAACAACGCCCGGGGTTCGACGGTGACGGTGTCGTCGGACTACATGTTCCACACGCTGATCCCGATCGTGCCCCTGCCCCCCATCGTCATTCAGGCGGAGTCGACCCTTGTCATCAACCACTGACCGCTCCGGCGAGCGGGGCCAGACCCTCGTCCTCTTCGCGCTCGGCATCGTGGCGCTCCTCGCCTTCGGCGCGCTCGCCTTCGACGCAGGCCAGACGCTCGTGGATCGGCGGTCCCAGCAGGACGCCGCCGACGCCGCCGCCCTGGCCGGTGCCCGGTACCTCACGGAGACCGCCTGCCAGAGCAGCACCATCGCGGCAGCACCGACGAACTGCGCCGACGCGGTGAACCAGGCGCTGTCGGTCGCCCTGGCCAACGGCTACGGGACGGGCGTCAACGGCGGCACCGACGGGGCTGGACGCACGGTCACGGTGAAGGTCCCGCCGGGTCCCGAGTCATCGTTCGCCAGCCTGATGGGCTATATCGAGGTCCAGATATCCACGCACCAGGGGACCACCTTCGCCAACGTGCTGGGCATCGCCAACCTGCCGGTCGGCGCGATGGCCGTGGCGGCTAACCAGAGCGGCATCAGCGCGCCGTACTCGTTCCTGGCGCTCAATCCCACCGCTTGCCCGTCGGCCCTGTTCAGCGGGCAGGGCATCCTCAGTGTCGGGGGCAACATCCAGGTCGACTCGTCGTGCCCATCTAATGCCATGCAGGTGACCGGCCAGGCATCGGTCACGGTCACGAGCCCCGGGGCTTGCGACGTGACGGGCGGTATCCAGCAGGGCGGTGGCGGAACCCTCACCTGCCTACAGGTGACTCCGGCACCCGCGCTGCCCGATCCGCTCGCCGAGCTGGCTGCGCCGTCTGTGCCAGCCGCACCACTGACACCCGTCGAGATTTCGGGCACCAACAGTGTGCCGTCGGGCTGCCCCGGCGGCTCGGGAGCCGCGACCGCGGCGAACCCCGCCACGTGTCAGTTCACGAGCAGCTACGCCACCACCACGTGGCGCCTGTTCCCCGGGTACTACCCAGGCGGCATCAAGGTCCAGGGCGGCACGATCTACCTGGAGCCCGGGATCTACTACCTGGGCGGCGGTGGCTTCACCGCCAACGGGACCAGCGCCACCGTCTGCTCCGTGGCCACAGGCGGCACGGTCTGCGACCCGTCGGGCGGTACGACTCTCGATCCCGGTGGCGACGGCGTCCTGCTCTACAACACGCAGGACGCCACCTTCGCCACCCGGTGCGCGGCTGGAACGGCACCCGACGCATCGGTTGACTGCCTGCAGCCGATCTCGTTCACCGGGTCGAGCACGATCGTCACGCTCGATCCGCTGGAGCAGGGCACCCTGTGGGACGGGCTGGTGATCTTCCAGGACCGCACCCTGTCCATGTCGCCCAGCACGACGCCGCTTGCCAGCCGGGCGCCCGATCTCGTGATCAACGGCAACGGCGCGAACATGAGCGTCGACGGCACCATCTACGAGCCGGCGGGGTACCTCCAGATAGACGGCAACACCGGGACGAACCAGAACTCGCAGGTCATCGCCGATGAGTTCAAGATCACCGGGAACAGCGGCACGATGACCGTGAACTACGATGGCGGCCAGTTCTTCCATCTCTCGGGGGTCGGGCTCGTCCAGTAGCCACGAGGCATGAATCGCTCCACGGGTGGGTCAGGCGGGTCACGGGCGCGCAGCCAGTCATTTCGCTGAGTCGAGTCGGACCTTGACGGCTCGCCGGACATCGGCACGACCCGCCTCTGACACACGCCATTTGCGCTGGATGGTGCGGAAGCGTAGCTGTGCGGGCACGGTATCGCGGGCGTCGCGCGCCGCCACGACGCGCACGCACGCTCGCCCAGTCGGCCGGACGGTCAGCGCGCTCACCATCTTCCAGTACGCCCCTCGCGTCCGGGGAGGGGCTGCCCCGTAGCGCGTGGGGGCTGGCCGCGGGTCCAGATGCTGATAACCGCGCACGGCGTCGAGCACGCGCCGGCCCTGCCGAGCCGACCGGGGGTCGCCCCGCCCCGCCCCTTGCTCCAGAGACGCCCCTCGCGCCATGGATCGGATGCCCCTCGCGCCCCGGATCGGCCGAGCCGCGAACGGACGACGGCACCGATCGGCACCGACGCTCCCCGGGCCGGTGCGATCCGGCCGGTCGTGGAGTTCGGCCGGTGCGATAGGTGCGCCAGCACCCCGACCAGTTCCAGCCGTAGCGCAGGGGCGATGAGCCGACTGGGACAGCCCAGGCAGCCCTTCATGCTGGCCGCGCGTGGGTACTTGGGCTCCCGCTCGGCCAGTTCGATCGAGGCCAGTAGGACTGGCCGCCAGCGGTGCCTGTGCAGTCCGGACCGGTCGCCAGCAGCGTGGCGGCACCCCGAGCGCGAGCAGCCGGGCCACCGGTCGAGGCTCACGACCAGCGCCCGCACGATGGCCGCCTGCGAGCGCCCCTCGCCTTCGGCGAGCCGCTGGACCTCAGCCCAGTCTTCCACCCTGTGCACTCCTCGTCCCTCCTCGGCATGGGCTGTCGCTCGATCGAGGGTGCCAGCGAACTCGCATGGGTGCTCAGGATTCGCCCGGCGTCGACACTTCTGCATCCGACGCGGCCCCCGACCCTGCCGGCGGACGAAAGTCCTACCGCCCGTGGATCTATCGGCGACCTGCGCGCAAGGTCGGCCGAAAGCTACGTTGGCGACCCTGAATGCGAAGTCAGGTCGCCGAGGAGAACGATGGGCAAACGCGTGACGCACTCGACGCGAAGATCGGCCGGCCGCCGGCGAGGTCAATCGCTCGTCGAGTTCGCCCTCATGCTGCCGTTCCTGATGCTGCTCCTGGTGGGGGGCCTGGATTTCGGCCGGGTCTTCCTCGGCTGGGTCGAGCTGAACAACGCGGTCCGGGTGGCGGCCAACTTCGCCGCCGAGAACCCGACCGCATGGGGCACGCCGGGCGATGCGAGCGCCGTCACCGAGTATCAGCGGGAGATCACCGCCGACGCGAGCGCGATCGACTGCGCGCTCCCGTCACCGCTCCCCTCGCCCAGTTTCCCCGGGGGCACGGGCGTGGGATCGCCGGCTCAGGTGAACCTGAGCTGCGGGTTCCGGTTGATCACCCCGCTCATGGGCAATCTCGTGGGTAACCCGCTGACGGTGAGTGCTGCGGCCGCCTTCCCGATCAGAGCCGGGACCATCCCGGGCATCCCGGCAGCATCGGTAGTACCGGTAGTCCCCACGCCGACGCCCAGTCCGGCACCGACTGCCACCCCGGAGCCGACGGCCAGCCCCGTGCCGACCTGCACGGTCCCGAAGCTCGTGGGCGACAACGTCCAGCAGGCCACCGCCGCGTGGGGCCCCGGACAGGGCAGCACCACCGGCGCGGGATTCACCACGCAGGTCATCTTCAACCCGCAGGTTCCTCCCAACTACCAGGTGGGCCACCAGAACATCGATGCGGGCACGGTTCTGCCCTGCGGGTCCACCGTGATCACGGTGACGCCATGAGCTTCTCAACGCGCCGCCGAACGGTGGATCTGGGGAGCGCGGTCGGCGACCGGTCCGGCCAGGCGCTGGTGGAGTTCGCCCTGGTGTTTCCCGTGCTCGTCCTCATGCTGCTGGGCATCTTCGACTTCGGCCGCGGGGTCTACGCCTACAACACCATCGCAAACGCGGCGCGCGTGGGAGCCCGCGTGGCGGCGGTGAACCAGATCCTGACCAGTCCCGACTGCAACGAGAACCACCCGGTGGAGAACCCGAGCGACCCGCACTGGTCGATCCAGACCTGTGCTGCCGATGCCGCGGTCTCGCTCGGGGTCACGCCCTCCGACGTGACCGTCGCCTACAGCACGCCGCCGAATTCGAAGATGACCTGCACGTCGACGAGCCTGCAGGTGGGCTGCATCGTGAGCGTCACGGTGCATTACGCATACACGCCGATGACGCCCGTGATCGGCAACCTGATCGGCACGTTGACCATGGACTCCACGTCCCAGGTCCTCGTGGATCGGGTGTTCCCGTGAGCCCCGACCGCGCCATGCGGGCCGGACGACAGCAGCGTGGCAAGGAGGCATGACCGTGGCTGACAGGAATCAGCGTCGAGGTCAGCACGGGCAGGCCATGGTGCTCATGGTCGGCGGGGTCGCCGCGATGATCGCCCTGCTCGGCCTCATCGTCGACGGAGGCAACATCTGGGCCCAGCAGCGCGTCGTGCAGAATGGCTCTGATGCCGCCGCCGAGGCAGGCGCCGTGGTCCTGGCGCAGAAGCTCGCCGGCGCGAGCACGCCCGCCAATGGATGGGACGCGCAGGTCAGTGCGCAGGTACAGGCGAGCGCCACGGCCAACGGGATCACGATTACCGCTGCCTACTACACCGACATCTGCGGGATACCCCTCACGCCGTCCGGAGAAGCCGCGCTCAACGCCGACGGGACCTACGACCTCGGGGCCGCGGACGCGGTGGGGTCGGGCGCCCTTCCTGCCACCGACAACACGACACCCAACTGTCCGAGCCTGACTGTGGGTCCGCCAGCCGGGGTGCTCGTGCTGGGACAGAAGATCATCGGCACGTACCTCGCATCCGTGGTCGGGCTGAGGACGGTGACCGTGTCCACGCGTGCGACGGGCGTTGCCGGCTGGCTCCAGGGAATGTGCGACGCGTCGCAGGGCGAGGCGTGCGCCACGCTGCCCGTCACCATCCCCGTCTCTCCAATAGCGTGCAGCGGCAACGGGTCGCTGCAGCAGCTCGCCGCCAGCTGGCATTCTGGCCAGACCTACGCCGTTCCGCTCTGCAAGAACGACGCCGGCAACGTCGGGTGGCTCGACTGGAACCCGCCTTCCGGCGGAACCAGCCAGCTCATCGACTCGATCCTCTATCCCGACAACCCCTCGATCGACCTGCCGTCCTGGCAGTACGTTTCGCAGACCGGCAACGTGAACTCGCAGGACGTGCAGGATGCCATCAACACGTACGACGGGCAGGTCGTCCTCATCCCGATGTTCGACATCACCTGCAACACCCAGCCCGATACCACGCAGGGCGGCACGGCGCCCGACTACGGCTGCCCGGCCTCCAGCATCGGTGGCAATGGCCAGAACCAGTGGTATCGGTTCCCCTGGTTCGCTGCGTTCAAGCTGTGCGATCCGACGAACCCGCTCTGCACCGTCGGCTCCACCACGTACACCCAGGGTGCCTACATCAACGGGTCCGACGGGAGCATCTGCGGCTCGGCCTGGAGTGGCGCTGGATGCCTGGTGGGCCAGTTCGTAAACATCATCAAGGTTGGCACGGTCGGCGCCAACGGCGGGGGCGGCACCAGCCCGACCAAGGTCGTCGGAGTCCAGCTCATCAAGTAGCGCCGAGCTTCGGGCGAGGGTTCGGTCTGGCGGCGACCGGTCCTGCGCGAGGCATCGTCTGCACTCGCCGAAGGCTCGGTTCCAGGCGGTTGCCGCGACGCCCCGTGCGCCTCGCAGCGATGATTGACCTGCACCATCCAGCACGGCCCGGCCCGCTGCCCGC
>JAJYJR010000147.1 GCA_021789355.1 Chloroflexota bacterium
GTTGCGGTGCAGATCGACGCCGAGGTACACCATGGCCTGGGCCTCCTTCTGATCGCTTGCCTATCCACCGACCCCAACGGGTTCGGCGTAAGCATCGGAGCGGAGGCCCGCTCCTTCATGGCATCACAGACACGATCGACGAACCCGTTCCGCCCGGGCAGCGGCATCTTCCCGCCGCTGCTGTCGGGTCGTGAGCCGGAAACCGCGATGGTGGAGGCGCGCGTCGCGCGGACCCGCGAGGGCCACCCGCAGCACACCGCGCTGCTCGGCGAGTGAGCGATCGGCAAGACGACGCTGCCGATGCACTGGCACCGGCGCTTGCAGGAAGCCGGAGATCGGGTCGTGCTGACCATGGCCTACCCGCCGTCGCGAGACGTCGACCGCCCTTACAGCTCGTCAATGCGTCGCCGATGGGCCTCGCCCGCGAGTCGGCGAAACTCGGCAACGATCGCGCGCGTGATGTACGGGTTGTTGGCGCTGATGAGATCGACCGTTCCGACAGCGACGTCGAGAGCAAGAGCGCCGGCTTCAACGAGCGCGATCAGCGGGCGAAGACCGCGCATGCATGGCACTGCGTTGGCTGCGCACTCGTCAGCGAGTGGTCCGTCGTTGGTCCAACAAGTTCCTCCGGCATCGCGCGCGACGATCAGGCAGACTTTGTCTGCGAACGAGAGCGCCGGGTACGGAACAGCAGCCTCTCGAAGCTGATCCAGCGTAGGCTCGACGACGTCAAGACCGAGTGCCGCGCATTTCAGCTCGTCAAGGCTGTCTACCTCGGCGAGCACAGGTGTTGGGATGACGACGCGCGCCGCGTGTTGAGCGATGAGCGCTAGGACGGCCTCGTTCGCATCCGCGATGTCGATGAGCACGCTCGCGTCACCGACGAGCGCGAGCCGAGGCGTCGCCTCCATTGGCTACGCCCAGGATTGGTGAAGGTCGCGCATCTTCCGGAGATCGAGACTGAGGATCTCGGCCGCCCGGCTTAGTGACATTCGGTGTTCGTCGAGCGCCCTTCGAATGAGGCGCATCCGGCGGTCGGGATCGAAGTCGCTCGGGGCAAGCTCAAACGGCTCGCGGCCACGGAGCGGCTCAGGAGCCGCGGTGCCACGCGCCGCCGGGGTCAGAGGATCAGGCTCGTCGGTTCGAGTCAGCGATCGACCCAACCGGACCTTCGCCTGTGCCATGAAGCGTCGCCAGACATCCTTGATCCCGCTCTCGTCGAGGCGGTGGAGCACGGTCCTGTAGCTCACACGGAAGATCCGCTTGACCTTCATGACCGCGTCGAACAAGGGGAGGCCGAGCACCTCCTGCCATTCCTTGGTGAACCGAGGTTCGGGCATGAGGAGGTGAGCCGCGAAGACATCCGCCTCGCGTTCGGCGTCGACATCCTCGACGACCTCGTCTGGGTTGAACTCGTCTCGATGGAGTAGCAGATGGCCGAGCTCATGAGCGGCGGTGAAGATCTGCCGCTCGACGCTGATGCGATCCCAGCTGTTCACTACGATCGCGGGCCCGGAGCCATCCTCCGCAACAGATAGGCCAAAGAAACCCTCCGAGGCGATCTCGAGCCACAGGACCTTGATCCCGACCCTGTCTTCCAGCAGCCCGCTGATGTCGAAGATCGGGTCATCACCGAGGCGCAGTCTTTCCCGAACGAGCTCGGCCGCCATGCGGGCCCGGTCTGGACCCTCGGGAGCGTCCAAGTCCCCGAGGAGGTAGGGCCGCGCCTCGTCAACAAGACGCTCAAGGGACGCGTAATCGTCGAGCTCGCGTCCGACGTCGTGAAGGATCCGAGGCCGGTCCTTCAGCCGGAGCTTCGACCGAAAACGCGCCCGTGGGGGCGGCGGTGCGGGGCGCAGGAGGTCACCCGGTGGCACTCCGAGCGCCTTGGCGAGAGCGACAAGAGTCGACGCCCTCGGCTCACTGAGCCCAGCCTCGAGGTTCCGGTACGCGGCTCGGGACAGGCCGGCTGCTTCTGCCGCGGCTTCCTGGGTGAGCCCTCGCATCCCCCGCAGCCGCTGAAGGTTCGCCCCGATGTCCGCGGTCGGCGAAATTGCCATAAGTCCGCCTCCCTGATGGATACGCCGATAGACTAGTCGATTTGACGACTACGGTCAAGTTGGCTAGTATTGGGTGCGGGGCTTCGGCTCCAGAACAGGCAGCACATTGGAGGTGGCCGGCAACAGCCGCCCGGAAGCGACGGAGGCGTGGCGCCCGTGCGGGTGCCACGCCTCCAGGCAGCGGACACCCACTTCAGAGTCCTCGCCGCCGGGAGCCAGCGTAGCGCACGAAATCGGTCAAGGAACGCGTCTCGGCACACCACAAGGGAAACGACGTTGGCTACGAACAAGAACCGCCATGACGGCCACCGCGAGGGCGCGGTCCGCGAACGATCCCAGTTCCGCACGCCCTCGGGAGATTGGGCGAAGCGGGACGCCAAGACCGGCCAGATCCTCGACGTGAAGAGCGACGGCACCAAGTTCAAGGGAGTCCGCCGCGAGGGCACCAGCTCGACCTAGCCCTCAGCCGCGGGTCACGACGATTGCCACCGGGTTTGCTGCGTCGTCGGCCCGCGGCTCAACGCCGAAGGGTATCCGTGACGGACTGCCTGTCACGGGTTGCCGACTCGCTCAGTCCAGAACGGAGCAGACCATGAACGAAGACGCCGCTCAGGCGGTGAAGGAAGACCCCCGGGACGCGCCAGCTGCGAGGACGGTGACCATCATCGTCAACGGACAGGAGCACGAGTTCCCAAGGACGGATATCACCTATGACGAGGTGGTCGCACTGGCCTTCCCGACCCCGCCGACGGGGCCCTACATCGAGATCTCGGTGACCTATCGCCGTGGGCATGGTCAGAAGCCCGAGGGAACGCTCCTCCCAGGCGGAGAGGTCAAGGTGAAGGACGGCATGATCTTCAATGTCACGGCGACTGATAAGTCGTAGCCCCGACCTGCGCCAGTTGCGGGACGAGGGGTACGACCTCGAGATCCGCGGTGGGTACCTGCTGGTGCAACACGTTCCGTACGTCACCGCCGCAAAGGAGGTGGCGTACGGAACGCTCGTTTGCGAGCTCAACCTCGCGAACGAGGCGACCGCGCCGCCGGATCCCCACACCATCCGCTTCACCGCAACGCCATGCGATGCGGAGGGCCGGCGCCTCGACGGTCTCATCAACGACGCCACGCGCACGGACCTCGGCGGCGGCCTGATCATCGAAGCATCGTTCTCTCACAGGCCCGTGGGGAGCGGTCACTACCCCGACTACCACTCGAAGGTCACGACCTACGTCGCGATCCTCGGTCGCCATGCGGCGGCCATCGACCCCGACGCCACCGCGCAGACCTACCACGTCCGGGAGGAGCGCGAGGACGGCTCCCCGTTCCGGTATCCGGACACCGCGAGCGCGCGAGCGGGCATCACGGCGATCACCGCCAGGCTCGCGGTCGCCAAGATCGCGATCGTGGGCCTGGGTGGAACCGGGTCGCACGTTCTCGACCTCGTGGCAAAGACCCCGGTCGGCGAGATTCACCTCTTCGACGGTGACCGGATGCTTGATCACAACGCCTTTCGCGGCGCCGGTGCGACGTCGGCTTCTGACCTAGATGGAGGGCCGAACAAGGCGGAGCACTACTCGCGGGTGCATTCGGTAATGCGCGACGGCGTCGTCCCGCATCCCTACGCCCTCGATGGATCGAATTGCACCGAGTTAGGCGACATGCGGTTCGTGTTCCTGGCATTGGATCCGACGCCTGCGAAGCGCATCATCATCGAGCACCTCGAGGGTCGCGGCATTCCGTTCATCGACACGGGCATCGGTGTGAACGTCGCCCAGGGGATGCTCGGCGGGATGGTACGGGTGACGACGGGCCTTCCCGGACGACCGGTCAGCGGCCGGCGGTGGATCTCGTTTGGCGACACGGCGGCGGCCAACGAGTACGCACCGAACATCCAGGTCGCAGATCTCAACGCCCTCGCCGCGGCACTCGCGGTCATCCGTTGGAAGAAGGTGTTCGGGTTCTACCGCGACCTCGAAGGCGAGCAGCACATGCTATATACCATCGACGGGAACACGATCAACAACGAGGCCGGTCGGTGACCCGCCTCGAGAGGCTGGATCATCGATTCGTCGATTGGATCCCTGCGGACCTCGAACCCGGCGTCCTCTACATCACGATCGAGTACGCGACCGCGGTTCATTCATGTGCTTGCGGGTGCGGAGCACGCGTCGTCACGCCCTTCACGCCCACAGACTGGGAGCTCCGCTTCGACGGCGAGACGGTGTCGCTATCACCGTCGATCGGCAACTGGAGTTTCGCCTGCCAATCCCACTACTGGATCCGGCGGAACCGTATCGAGTGGGCGCCTCGCTGGTCGGCTGCCCAGATTGGTCGCAACCGCGAACTCGCCCATGGGGCAAGGAACGCGAGCGTCGCGACACCGCTGGCGAGCAGCGATGAGGAGCAGGCGACGGGCCGCCTTGTTCCGCTTCTGAAGCGCCTCGCGCGGGTCGTTCGTAGGGCTTGAGCCAAGCTGACAACGGGCCGACCGGGGTCCGGGACCGTTTAGGCCACAAGATGCAGTGGTTCGGCGTCGTGCGAGCACTCCATGTTGTAGGGTTGGCTGGCGAGGAAGGATTCGAACCTTCTATCCCTTGACACCAGCGTCAGGCGGCCATGCTGACGACGGCCACGAGAAACTGCCCATAGCCGGACACGAACCTGCCCGGCCGTGGCCGCCGGATCTGCCCACCTGCGGCCACTGAACCTGCCCGGCTCGCTTGACTTCGCCTCGGCGGAGTCAGCAGGCGAGGAGGCGGGGGTGAAGAGGGCCGAGGGCATCGTGGAGATCCTCGAGGCGTTCGATCTGACCGGCAGCTTCCGGGCGGCGGCCGAGGCCGCCAACAGCCGGCTGCTCGCACCACACCGTCGCCCGGTATGTCCGGCTGCGGGCCACGGGCCGTGTCCTGACCGAGCGCGCCGCGCGTGATCGCCTGATCGACGGGTACCTGGCCAAGGTGGAAGAGTGGGTCGAGCGGTCCAAGGGCAAGGTCCGCGCCGATGTCGCCCACGACAAGCTCCTCGCGCTCGGGTTCGAGGGCTCGGAGCGGACGACGAGGCGGGCAGTCGCTCGAGCGAAGAAGACGTACGCGGCCGGCCACCGTCGCGTCTACCGCCCCTGGATCCCGGAACCCGGCATGTGGTTCCAGTTCGACTGGGGTCACGGTCCTCGGATCGGCGGTCGCGAGACGCTGCTCTGGTGTGCCTGGCTCGCCTGGAGCCGCTTCCGGGTCTTCATCCCGACCTGGGACAGGACGCTGCCCACGGTCGTGGCCTGCCTCGACGAGACGCTCCGACGCTTCGGCGGTGCGCCGACGTACGCCCTGACCGACAACGAACGGACGGTGACGATCGACCGGGTCGCCGGCATCGGCGTCCGCCATCCGGAGCTCGTCGCGGCCGCCCGCCACTACGGTCTCCAGATCACGGCCTGCGTGCCGTTCGATCCGGAGTCCAAGGGCGGCAGCGAGGCCACGGTCCGGATCGCCAAGGCCGACCTCGTGCCGACCGAGGCGAACCTGCTGCCGGCATACGGCTCGTTCACCGAGCTGCGCGAGGCCTGTGACGCCTTCTGCGAGGCGGTCAACGCCCGAGCCCATCGGGAGACGCACGAGCCGCCGGTCGAGCGGCTCGCGGCCGAGCGCCGGCGACTGCATCCCATCCCGGTCGAGGCGCACACGGTCGCGTTCGGGGTCACCCGCGTCGTCGACGACGACGCGACCCTGCGCTTCGGCTCGGCCCGCTACTCGGTCCCCCACACCCTCGCCGGGGAGCGGGTCTGGGTCCGGGTCGAGGGCGACGAGCTCGTCGTCACCCATGCCGCGTCGTCGGACGGCGCCCGCGAGGTCGCCCGCCACCGACTGACGACCCCCGGGGTCCCGCGGATCGATCCCGCGCACTATCCGGCCCGGACATCCGACCCGCTCCACCCCAAGCCTCGGCCGACCAACCCGGAGGAGGCCGCCTTCCTCGGGCTGGGGCCCGGCGCCGAGCGCTGGCTGGTCCTCGCCGCGGCCTCGGGCTCCGGGCGGATCCGGACCAAGATCCGCCCGGAGCCCGAGCTGGCGATGCTCGTGGGGCCGGACCAGGTCGAGCGGGCCCTGGGGTTAGCGGCCGAGGCCGGCCGCTTCGCCGACGGCGACCTCGAGTCGATCGTCGATCACCTGCGCCTGATGGGCGACCGAAGCCCGATGACCCTCCGGGTCGCCGACGACACGCTCCAGCCCGGGACCGCTGCCTGGGAGCTCGTCAGCCGGTGAGCCCGGGCGGCGCCGCTCACGACGTATACGAGACGCGAGGCCGGCTCCGGGGCGCCGCGTCCGCCGAGGAGTTCGACCGCTGGCGCGAGCTGCCGCCACGGCTGTACCCGGTCGATCCGGCGCCGCTGTCGCCGGACGTGGCCCGCCTCCTCCATCGCCTCCGCCTGCGCTACGTCCGCGAGGCCGGCCCCGCCGTCCTGGCGCGGGCACGCGAGGAGGGCTGGGATCACGAGGACCTGCTCAAGGTCCTCCTCGCCGAGGAGGCCGCGGGGCGTGATCGCTCCACCCGGGAGCTCCACCGCAAGGCGGCCCGGCTGCCGTCGGGCAAGACGTTCGACGCCTGGGATCCGAAGGCGTCCGCCATCCCGGGCGACGCCCAGTGGGCGCTGCGCACGCTCGACTGGATCGGCCGGGCGGAGAACCTCGTCCTCGTCGGACCATCAGGGACCGGCAAGACGGTCTGTGGTGATCGGGTGACGCTGACCGATACTCGGGGCTGGTCGAACACGAAGAAAGCCCCGGAGGATCCGTTGCGGCACGAGCCCCCGAGGCGCTGGAGACCAGCGTGGGGAGCCTATCGCGGCTCGATCACGACGTCGAGCGCTACCTGCGGACTGGCGGGCCACGGACGCTGCCGGCGGCCTGTCCCCGCTGCCGCGCGCCAGACGCCTGCATCTGGTGGGGGCGCTACTGGCGAGCCCTTCGCACCGCGACCCGCTCCGTTCGCCTTCCGATCCGCCGCGTGCGCTGCCGCGTCTGCCACCACGCGCCCGGTCTGCGACCGGCGTTCCTCTCCGCTCGGCGGCTCTACGCCAGCCCGCTGATCGCGGCCGCTCAGGCCCTCCACGCCCGCGGCCATTCCGCTGACCGGATCGCGCTCGCCCTGAGCGCCGAGTTCACCATCGCGGCGAACCTCGTGCGGGCCTGGCTCGTCGCGGCCTCGAGCGCCGAAGGACCGTGAGCCAACAGCCGCTCGACTTCCCCAGGCCGACCCCGGCTCCCAGACTCCTCGACTGCCGGCCCGAGCTGGACGGTGAGTCTCAACACAAGGATCGCTGGGAGCACGGAGCCTTGACTGAGACATGGACGCCGCCAGCGACGGCCGGCCTCCTCTACGTCGGACTCGACATCGGGCGGGCGAGCCACCTCGTCGCCGCGATCCCCGAGGCCTCCTTCCGGGGCGAGCGCTGGCAGACCGCTCCGGTCCGCCGCTTCGAGGCGAGCGCCGCCGGGTTCGTCGCCCTCGAGGCCTGGCTCAGTTCGTTCGGCGTGCCGCTAGCCGACGTGCGGGCGGGCCTGGAGCCCACCGGCGGCTACTACGGTCAGACGATCGCGGCCTGGCTGCGGGGCCGCGGCTATGCCGTGGCCTGGCTCCAGAACTGGGCGGTCCACGACCAGCGCCAGCTGCTCGTCGGCAAGCAGACGAAGACCGACGCCCTTGATGCCCGGCTCATCGCCCGGCTGCTCTTCCTGCGCGAGCAGGGCCTCGCCGCGCGAGCCTTCCTCGACTCGGCCCCAGCGCCGGCAGCCGAGGCACTGCGCCTCCTAGTGCGCAACCGCTGGAAGCTCGTCCAGCTGCGCAGTCGGCACCTCCTCCAGCTCATGGCCTTGCTTGATGTGACGTTTCCCGAGCTGCGCCTCGTGTTCCGCTCCTCGAGCGCCGGCGCGACCGCGCTTATGGTGCTCGAGCGCTACCCGACGCCCGCCGCCCTCGCGGCGGCGCCCCTCGCCGACCTCGAGCACCTGATCGTCATCGAGGCCCATGCGCCAAAGCTCAAGCCCGCCGTGCCAAGGCTCCACGCGCTGGCGGCAACGAGCGCGGGGCTCACCGAAGGACCAGCGAGCTCGTGGCAGCCGAGCGCTGGCTTGTCGCCCAGATCCGCCTCACGGACACCGAGATCGGGCGACTGGACGCCGAGATCGCGCGGGCCATGACTGCCTGGCCGGAGCGCGACCGTGCGGTCCTCGCCTCGTTCCCGGCACTTGGGACGACGCGCCAGGCGATCCTCCTCGCCGCGATCGGCGACGTGCGCCGGTTCCGCGACGACCGGGCCCTGCGCAAGTATCTCGGCTGGTATGCCGAGCTCGCCCAGTCCGGCACGAGCGTCGATCGCCATCGCCTGGGCACCGTGGGCGAGCGCAATGCCCGGCGGATGATCTGGCTCTGGGCGCTCTCGCTCGTGACGCCCCAGGCCGGTGAGACCCCCTTCAAGGCGTGGTATCGGGCGCTCCGCTCCCGCGGCATGCGCGGCAACGTGGCGGTCGGCCACCTCGCGAGCAAGCTCGTGTCGGTCGTCTACTTCTGCCTGCTGCGAGGCGAGCCCTATGACCCCGCGCGGCACTGGCGCGAGCTCGGCCTCGCCCCACCAGATGAGCGGTCGGACGCCTGAGCGTGGCTACGGGGACGCGACCTCTTGGCGAAGACGTGGCGCCGGCCGCTCCAGCGGAGCGACCGGACGCCTGAACGTGGGATCGGGGCGCGTTCCCCGCCCCCTGATGCCCGGCCGCTCCGGCGAACCCTGGTCCGCGAGATGGCTGACAGACCGTTGGGGCGGCTGACCGACCCTTCACTGAGACGCGGCAGAAGAGCGGACCCCCGTCGTCAATGACTACTGAGAGCCACTTCGCCGAGGCGATCGCCCACGCCGCGATCGACCGCGACCTGCGGGTGTCCTGGTTCACCCTCGAGACCCTCACCGCGACGATCGCCCGCTCCCGGATCGACGCCTCGACCGGCAAGGTCGTCGAGCGGATCGTCCGCTCAGAGCTGGTCGTGGTCGACGACATCGGCCTGCTGCCGGCCGGTGCCGAGGAGGCCGAGGCGCTCTATCGGCTGGTCGATGCCGCCTACGAGCAGCGCTCGCTCATCGTGACCTCGAACCTGCACCCGGCCCGCTTCGACACGATCTTTCCGAAGGGCCTGGCGACGGCCGCCGTGGACCGGCTCCTCCACCACGCCCACGTCATCGTGACCGAGGGCCGCTCGCACCGCCTCGTCGAGGCTGTGGAGGGCAAGGGCGTCAGGCCGCTCGCTCCCTCCTGACGACGCCGCCCTGCTCCCGGTCCCGTCTCCGATGACCGCACGAGCCTGGGCAGATTCGATGGCCGCGGGTGGGCAGGCTCAGTGGCCGTCCCTGGGCAGATTCAGATGTCCCTTGACACCATGCGTTGGCGACCCTGAGCGTCAGCGCGTGAGCGACAGATACATGTTTTGTACATGTCATATCTTGACTCGCCCGCCCCCTCGCCGCTAGCGTAGGGGAATGGATCTGGACAATCGTTCGGCGGGTCCCCATGCCGCCCCGCTGCCGCGACGTCGGCAATGGGCGAGGCGGGCTCGACGTGTGATAGACGCATCGCGCGGAACCGGAGCCGATCGGTCCCACCGGATAGCGCGGGCCGATCGTCGGGCATCACTGCTACCGCGCGGACTGGCGCGGGTACGCCCACAGCTGCCCACAGACGCTCGGCGAGGTAACCGCCATGAGCGATCAGGGGACCGCCTGTGCCGCTGCCGCCTCTGCGCTGCCCTCGCGAACGCAATCGAGTCGGCGTCGAGGAGGAGCGTGGCGGGCGGGCGGTAGACTGTGGTCGCCGCCAGGATGACCTCGATGGGAAGCCGTCCGATGAAGACCCTGCCAACCAAGCCCGATGCCCTGCGCGGCCTGCGCGCCGCGGCGTGGGTGCGCGAGTCGACCGCGGGCCAGTACGACAACTTCGGCCCGGACGCACAGCGCGAGCAGATTGCCCGGGCGATCGAGCGACACGGCCTCGTTGGCACGGGCATTGAATGGTTGGTCTCGCATTCGGGCCGGACCGTCGCCTCCACTCGCGAGTGGCACGACATGCTCGAGCGGGCCGGACAGGAGTACGACGTCCTTGTGGTCGGCTACGCGAGCCGTTTCGCCCGCGACGCCCGCACGGCATTCAACGCGAGGCACGACCTGCACGCGCGGGGCGCTGCCCTGCTCTTTGCCGACGAGCGGCTGCTATCGAGCGACGATGAGTCGTGGGACTACTGGGCGAAGGAAGCCGTCGAGGCCGAGAGCTACAGCCGCCGCTTGAGCCGCCGCGTCCGCGAGGGCCTCGAGGCTAAGCGGCGCCGACTCGGCACGCCTGGCGGCAACCGACCGCCCGTTGGCTTCCGACGCGAAGGACGGCCGCCCGTCCTGGTGGTCGATCCCGAGCGAATGGCACTCGTGCGGACTACCTTCGAACTCAGCGCCTCGGGCATGCTCGATCGCGAGATCGCCGGCCGAGTCGGCCTGAAGCTGACCCACCTGC
>JAJYJR010000148.1 GCA_021789355.1 Chloroflexota bacterium
GGCCCGGATCGGCGAGTCGTGCCACCCGCACGGGACCCACCTTGCGACCGCGCGGCTTGCAGGTGGACCGAACCGCGCCCGCGGACGTTGCAGTTGCGTGGAAAGCCGACCCGCAGCGGCGCCGACCCGTCACCGAGGCAGCGGCGCGCGCCGTGCGTGCGTGCCTGCGTGCTCCACCGGCGGGGGCATCACCCGGACCATCGGCTCTGCCCCGTGCACCGATCGTCCGGGGCATCCGCAAGTCCCGCTGTTAGGCGGTCCCGCGATCGTGGCGTTCGCTGACCCACACAGCGAGGATTGCGATGTCGTCCACCACCGTCGCTTCGAGCCCGCCGCGCCGACGGCCGGCCAGGCCACGCCGGACCCAGGGTCAGAGCCTGACCGAGTTCGCGCTGCTGATCCCCCTGATGTTCCTGATCCTCCTCTTCGGGATCGACTTCGGCCGGGTCTTCCTCGGATGGGTGGAGTTGAACAACGTCGTCCGCGAGGCGGCCAACTTCGCCGCCCAGAACCCGACCGCATGGAACACCACGAACCCCGACACGGGGGCGCAGGCGCAGTACACCAACCTGATCACGCAGGACGCGGCCGGCATCAACTGCGTGCTGCCGAGCCCGCTGCCCACGCCGTCGTTCCCCAACGGTCCGAACGGCGACAACGCCATCGGCCAGCCCGTCAGCGCCAGCGTCACCTGCCGCTTCAGCCTGATCACCCCGGTCATCAGCTCGATCGTGGGCAATCCGCTGCCGGTGAGCGCGACGGCTGCCTTCCCGATCCGCAACGGCGCCATCCTGGGCATCCCGGTCGCCGCGGTCGCCCCGACGGCCTCACCCACCGCCGCCCCGACCGCGACCCCCGCCCCGACCGCCTCAGCCACGGCCACGCCCATTCCGATGTGTACCGTGCCCAACTTCGGCAACGTCAAGGCCATCAACGCGCAGAGCACCTGGGCCGCGGCGGGGTTCGCCTCGCAGGTCCTCTTCAGCCCGGCCTTCCCGGCCTCGCCGCCGCCCTCCGGCGGCAACATCAAGGCGCAGTCGCTGGCGGCCAATGCGTCGTATCCGTGCGATGCGTCGACCGCCATCACGGTGACCTGGCAGACGCAGCAATGAACCGGCATGCAGCGACCACCTCGACCAAGAATCGGTGGGACGGCCAGGCGCTCGTCGAGTTCGCCCTCGTCTTCCCCGTGCTCGTGTTCGTCCTGTTCGGGATCTTCGACGTGGGGCGCGCCGTGTACGCCTACAACACCATCGCCAACGCCGCCCGGGAAGGGGCGCGCATCGCCGCGGTCAACCAGCTCAATCCCGCTACCACCGACACGACCTGCATCGAGAACATGCCGGTCGAGAACCTCGCCAGTCCCAACTGGTCGATCAGGGCCTGCGCCGCGAGCTCGGCGGTTTCCCTCGGCGTGCAGCCGAGCGCCGTCTCGGTCAGCTACGGCCCGCCCCCCAACACCAGCCTCTCGTGCAGCCCGACGCTGTACGTCGGCTGCATCGCGAGCGTGACCGTCTCGTACACGTGGAACCCGGTCACGCCCGTCATCAGCAACCTGCTCGGGCACATCGCGATGACCTCGACCTCGCAGATCCCGATCGAACGGGTCTTCCCATGAGCAGCGGCAGGCGCCCGAGCACCGCGGCCCTCGGCCGCGCTGGAGGCACGTCATGAGCAACAGACTGGTGCGCCATCGCCACGGAGCCGCCGGTCAGGCGATGGTCCTGATGGTGGGCGGCATGGTGGGGGTGCTCGCGCTCCTGGCGCTCATCATCGACGGCGGCAACGCCTGGTCGCAGCAGCGCGTCGTGCAGAACGGCACCGACGCCGCGGCCGAGGCCGGCGCGGTGATCCTGGCCGAGCGCTTCGCGGGCGCCACGCCACCGGCCAGTGGCTGGGACGCGGCCGTCCAGAGCGCCATCGCGACCAGCGCGGCCGCGAACGGGCTGACCGTCGATGCCTCCTACTACACGGACGTGTGCGGCATCCCGCTCACCTCCACCGGGACGGCCGCCCTGAACGCCGACGGCACGTACGACTTCGCCGCGGCCGACCAGGTGGGCTCCGGGCTGCCCACCATCACCAACACCACGCCCAACTGCCCGAGCCTGACTGTGGGACCGGTCGCCGGCGTGCTGGTCACCGGACACCGGAGCGTGAGCACCTACGTCGCCGGGGTGGTCGGCGTGACCTCGCTCCGGATCGGGGCGCAGTCGACTGCGGCCAGCGGCTTCCTGCAGGAATCGTGTTCCGCCGCGCAGGGCGAGGCGTGCGCCGTGCTGCCGATCGCGGTGCCCGTCAACATCGTCACCTGCGGCGGGAACAACCAGCCGATCTTCCCGGGCGGCCAGTGGGTCGCCGATGGGAAGACCGTGTACAAGGTGCCCCTCTGCAGCAACTCCCCGGGCAACATCGGCTGGCTCGACTGGACCCCTCCCGGAGGCGGCACCAGCGACATCATCAACGAGATCGTGACCCCCAACAACCCGGCGATCCCGCTGCCCTCCTGGCAGTACGTGACCTCCACCGGTAACCCCAACACCGCCGGGCTCGAGTCGGCCATCCGCGCCTACGACGGCCAGATCGTGCTGCTGCCGCAGTTCGACCTCACCTGCAACCCGGGACCCAACCAGAACCCTGACAACACCCAGATCAGCAACCAGACCGCGAACTACGGTTGCCTGAACAGCTCCACCAACGACCTGGGCGGCAACGGCCAGAACCAGTGGTACCGGATCCCCAGCTTCGCCCACTTCCAGCTGTGCATCGCCACCGACCCCGACTGCGCCGCGGCAGGTGCCTCGTACGGCGCCTACATCAACGGCAACAACTCCTCCATCTGCGACACGGGCAACGGCGCCACCTCCTGCCTCGTCGGCAAGTTCGAGAGCATCGTGAGCTCCGGGACGGTCGGTCCCGGCTACGGTGGCGGCAGCGGGAACAGCAAGGCGGTCGGCGTCCAGCTCATCAAGTAGCCGGGGCTCGTCGGGACCGCGGCCCGGCGGGGGCGGCGCAGCGCCCGGCTGGACTCAGGGCGCGATCGGGGGTGCCGCAGGCTGCCCGCTTCCGGTGGGGTCGACGTACACGTAGCGCCCGCCGCGCAGCCACGAGGCCGCCGCCGCCACGAGCGTCATGGCCGCCGCCACGCCGAACACGATGTCCAGTGCGTGCCCGAACGGCGCGGCCATGAGCTGCGGGAAGAAGGCCTTGCCAGCCAGGTCGGCGGCGATCGTCACGGGGACCGCGCTCAGCAGGTGGGCGGGAAGCACGGTGGCCAGCGGGTTGTAGCCGAGCAGGGCCGCGAAGAGACTCGAGACCGGCGGCAACTTCGCGGCCGCGTCGGCGACCGCGACCGGGACGCCGCGGGACAGCAGGCCCCGCAGCAGGGCGCCCGGAAGACTGCCCGACAGGCCGCTGATGAGCAGGGTGAAGAAGACCCCGTTGGAGAGCACGTTGCCGGTCTGCAGGCACATCGAGCGCACCCCGCCCGCGGCGCCCCGCTCCCGGGCCGGGACGCTGTTCATGATGGCCGCGTTGTTGGGCGAGTTGAACAGCCCGTTGCCGATCCCCATGAGCCCGAGGAGGAGCGCGAAGACGGGATACGCGAACAGCACGGGGAGCCGGTCGAGCGCCAGGAAGACCGCCGTCACGAGCAGCATGCCGCCGGTGGTGAAGGGACGCGCCCCGTAGCGGTCCGAGAGGAAGCCCGAGAGCGGTCCCGCCACCAGGAACCCGACCGTGAGGGGCAGCATCGCGATCCCCGCCCAGAGCGGGGTGTCCGAGTAGGCGTAGCCGTGGAGGGGCAGCCAGATCCCCTGGAGCCAGATGACGAGCACGAACGAGAGCCCGCCGCGGGCGATGGAGGAGAGCAGCAGCGCCGCGGTGCCCGCGGCGAAGGCGCGGACGCGGAACAGCGACAGGTCGACCAAGGGCTCCTCGACCCGCGTCTCGAGCCACAGGAACAGGCCGAGCAGCGCCACGCCGCCCGCGAGCAGGGCCACGACGAACGGGTTGGTCCAGCGCATGGTGGCGCGGCCGTAGGGCTGGATGCCATAGGTGACCCCGACGAGGAGGGCGGAGAGCGCGGCCGCGAAGGCCAGGTTGCCCCGCCAGTCGATCCTCGCGTGGGTGATCGTGCCGAGCTCCTCGAGCCGCAGGTACGCCCAGATCGTGCCGACGAGCCCGATCGGGACGCTCACGAAGAAGACGAGCCGCCAGTTGATCACCGCCAGCAGGTCCCCCGCGAGGAGGCCGATGAACTGGCCCGCGATGACCGCCACCCCGTTGATGCCCAGGGCGAGCCCGCGCTGGTTGGTGGGGAACGCGTCGGTGATGATGGCCGCCGAATTGGCGAACAGGCAGGCCCCCCCGATCCCCTGGAGCAGGCGGGTGGCGATGATCCACTGCGCCCCCTGCGACCCCGTGAACGGGGTAGCCGCGATGAGCAGCGAGCCCACGGTGAAGATCGCGAAGCCCGCGTTGTACATGCGCACCCGGCCGTGCAGGTCGCCCAGGCGACCGAACGCCACCACCAGGGCGGCGGTCACGAGCTGGTAGCCGGTGAGGGTCCAGAGCAGGTACCCCACGTTGGCCGGGGCCAGCGGGTTCAGGTGGATCCCGTTGAAGATCGCCGGCAGGGAGATGATCACGATCGATCCATCGATCGAGGACATCAGCGCGCCGAGGGTGGTGTTCGAGAGCGCCACCCACTTGTAGTTGGGATCGGTGCGGTGCGACCCCAGCGCCCTCGTGAGGCGCCGCTCCCCGGGCGCAGCCGGCCGCGGACTCAGCCCGTTCGTGGGAGCGCCCTCATCGCGGCGCTCGAGCGACCGGGGGAGATCCCGTCGCCGCCGCGGCGAGGCAGCGGGGGATGGCGCCCAGGATGGCGCCCGCGGTTCCCGTGTGGCCCAGGCGCGCGGTGTTGAGGATCAGGTCGTACAGCGCGCGGTCGCGCCAGTCCACGCCGTACACCTCGCGGACGTAGGCGGCCCGCCGATGGTCGGTGGCGTGCAGCGCCGCGCGGGCGCTGACCGCGTCGCAGCCCAGGCGCTCCTGGATGGTCCGCACCCGATCGGACTCCGGGGCCCACAGGAAGACGTGGTAGGCCGACGGCTCGTCGCGCAGCTCCGCGGCGCCGCCGCGCCCGACAATCACCGCGTTGCCGGTGCGGGCCGCCTCCTGCAGGACCGCCCGGGTGAGGGCGACGATGACCGCGTGATGGTCGATCAGATCGGCGGGCTCGGGCACCCAGCCGCCGGCATCGCTGAGCGGGATGAAGGCGCGCGCCATGCGTTCGACGATCGAACGGCCCTGTTCTTCCTCCTGCTCGACCTGGTCGGGTGACAGCGAGGCCCGGTGGGCCACCTCCAGGATGAGCGAGCGATCGACCAGCGCAGCGCCCAGCTGCGCGGCGAGGCGCGCCCCGATTTCGGCGCCCCCGGACCCATACTCGCGCGCGATCGTGATGACCGGCATGTCGATCGCCCCTTCGGCACTGCGACAGGCCCGCTGATCCCCGCATGCTGATCGCGGCGGCCCTGGCCCGCCAAGAGGCAGCCGCGCGGTCGCCGCGGGCCGAATGGCATGCTCGCAGGCTGGCGATGCCGGCAGTCTGCTCGCACAGATGACCGGTACTCTGCGGTCGGCCGGTGACCACGCCGGTGCGGGGCGCAGCCGTGCGGGTGCCCGGTTCGGGCACCCGCACGTGCCCTCCCCGGCCAGCGGCGACCGCCGCCGGGGTCGCGGTCTTCCAGGCCGCCAGCAGGGTGACGAGGGCCAGCTGCCGGCCCGCCGGGGGGCGACCCCCGTTCCCCGTCCGTCGATCCCCGATCCCCCTGCAGACTGCCTGCCGGCGTCTTCGACCTGCAGCTCCGGGAGGTGGTGCACGGCGAGCTCTGCTGCCTGAGCTTCCGCCTCCCCGCGGCTGCCTGACCAGCTCCACCAACGACCTGGACGGCAACGGCCAGAGCCAGTGGTACGGGATCCCCAGCTTCACCGGCAACGGGGCCAGATCCTGCCTGGTCGGCACGTTCGAGCGCATCGTGAGCTCCGGGATGGTCGGTCCGGGCGACGGCGGAGGCAGCGGCAACAGCAAGGCGGCCGGCGTCCAGCTCACCAAGTGGGCGGCGCACGTCGGGACCGCGGCAAGCCCGGCGGGAACGAGACGCCCCACGAGGGGCGGGGCAGCGACGCGATCCCCCTTGCCAGGGATCGGTGCATTCCGCCGCTGCACCGGCTTGGGTCCGCGCTTTGCGCTGGCTCGTGACGTGGTGCGGCGCGGCAACGTCTGCAAGCTCGTTCGTAAGGTTGCCGGTACACACTCCGTGTCGCGTCCCCAGCATTTCCCTTGTTCGTCCTGTCGAGCGAGTATGTCCCTGAGCGTCCATCGCGAGCGCGGCCAGGCGGTCACTGAATTCGCACTGATCCTGCCCGTCGCCCTGCTTCTGGTCTTGGGTATTGGCGACTTCGCCCGCTTCTACACCGACACCATCGCCGTGGAGGCAGGGGCGCGCGAGGCGGCCGACTATGGCGCCTTCTACTCGTCGAACTGGACCGCTTTGAATACACCGATCACGGCCGCCGAGATGGAACGACGCGCCTGTGACGCTGCCTCGAACCTGCCCGGCTATGCCGAGCCCGCGGGCACCGTCAACCACGCGACGTGCACGAACCCCTCCTTCAGCTACGAGTTGATCGCACCGGCCGGCATCACCGACTGCTCCCTGGCGGCGAACAACCCACCCTGCACTGTCCGCGTGACGCTGACCTACACGTTCACGACGTTCGTTGGCGCGGTTTGTGTCCCGGGCACGCCACTGTGCCTCCCGAGCAACCTCACGATTACCAAGCAGAGCAGCTACGCCGTGTCGAACTTCCCGTCACCATGAGCGCGAGCGGATCCAGGCGCGACAGCCAACGCCGGCGCGGCCAGGCACTGGCCGAGTTCGCCCTCGTCATGCCGCTCTTCTTCCTGCTCGTGTTCTCCATCATCGAGTTCGGGCGCTTCATCTACACCTACGAGATCGTCAACAACGCGGTGCGCGAGGGCGCCCGCTACGCGATCGTCCACGGCAGCGCGTCCGAGTGCCCGAGCGGACCGATGCCCGACACTGCCGATGGGCAGCCCGTGACCAACCCGTGCGACCCAACGGGCGCGAAGATCCAGGCCATCGTGCAGCAGTACGCCATCGGCGTGCCTGCCTCCTCCCTGACGGTCAACCCGCCGGTCTGGGAGCCTGACAACAACGCGCGCGGCTCGACGGTCACGGTGTCCGCCGTCGACTCGTTCTCGACGCTCGTTCCGTTCGTCCCACTCCCGACCATCACCATCCCGGGGGAGTCGACCCTTGTCATCAACCACTGATCGCTCGGGCCAGCAAGGGCAGACCCTTGTCTTGTTCGCACTGGGGATCGTGGCGCTCCTGGCGTTCGGCGCCCTCGCCTTCGACGCAGGCCAGACGCTCGTCGACCGGCGCGCCGAGCAGGACGCTGCGGACGCGGCAGCCATCGCCGGGGCCCGCTACCTGACCGAGAGCGCGTGCCAGAGCAGTTCGCTCGCGGCGGCCATGACGAATTGCTCAGACGCGGTCGACCAGGCCCTCGCGGTCGCGCAGGAGAACGGCTACGGCACGGGTGTCAACGGCGGTGCCGACAGCGCCGGCTATCGGGTCACAGTCAAGGTTCCGCCCGGCCCGGAGTCCCAGTTTGCAGATCTGATGGGCTACATCGAGGTCCAGATCTCGACCGGCCAGGCCACGACGTTCGCGAACGTGCTTGGCGTCGCCCGGCTCCCGGTGTCCGCGCTCGCCGTGGCGGCCAACCAGAGCGGGATCACCGCGCCGTACTCCTTCCTGGCCCTGAACCCGACCGCCTGCCCGTCCGCTCTGTTCAGCGGGCAGGGCACGCTCTCCGTCGGTGGCAACATCCAGGTCAACTCGTCATGCCCATCCGACGCGATGCAGGTGACGGGACAGGCGACCGTGACGGTCACCAGCCCGGGCGCATGCGACGTGACCGGCGGGGTCCAGCAGGGCGGTGGCGGCAGCCTCAACTGCACGCTCGTCACGCCGGCCCCCGCCCTGCCCGACCCGCTGGCCCAGCTCGCCGCGCCGGCCGTCCCATCCGCGCCCACGGCGGCAGTCGAGGTCTCCGGCACCAAGGCCATTCCGAGCGGTTGTCCGGGGGGCAGCGCGTCTGCCACGGCTGGGAACCCGGCCACATGCCAGTTCACGAGCAGTTACACCGGCACGATCTGGCGCCTCTATCCGGGGTACTACCCGGGCGGCATCACCGTCCAGGGGGGCACCATCTACCTCGAGCCCGGCATCTACTACCTGGGTGGTGGCGGCTTCACGGCCAACGGCACCAGTGCGGCGGTCTACTCGGTGAGCGCGGGCGGTACCGCGCCGCCCTTCGCCGGTGGCGTCCTCCTCTACAACACGCAGGACGCGAGCTTCGCGACGCAGTGCGCCGCGGGGACGGCCCCCCATGCGCCGCTCGATTGCCTGCAGCCGATCTCCTTCACCGGCAGCAGCACGCTGGTGGGCCTCGACCCACTCGAGATGGGGACGATGTGGGACGGGCTGGTGATCTTCGAAGACCGGACCCTGTCCATGTCGCCGACCACCACGCCGCTGGCCTCGCGAACCCCGGACCTGGTCATCAACGGCAACGGGTCGAACATGACCGTCAACGGGACGATCTACCTGCCGGCCGGCTACGTCCAGATCAACGGCAACCAGGGCACGAACGAGAACTCGCAAGTCATCGCCGACGAGTTCAAGATCACCGGCAACAGCGGCACCATGACCGTCAACTACAACGGCACCGACTTCTTCCATCTCTCCGGCGTGGGTCTGGTGCAGTAGGCCCTGTCCCGCTCGTCGTTCGGGGATGGCACTCGCCGCTGGAGATGCGCTCGGGACCGCGTCCGACGCAGCCGGGGTACGGATGAGCGTCGGCAGATCGGTTACTGCACCAGGTTGGATTTCGACGGTCCGGGGCCATTCTGGCCGGGACCGAGCAGGTTCAGGCTCTTGCCACCGTTGACGCTCACCTGGTAGGCAACCACCGCGCCGCCCTGGCTCCCCTGGTTGCCGTACAGCTTCACCGTGGAGCAGGGAGCGTAGATGATGCTGCCCTGCTCGAAAGCGAAGGTCCCACTGCCTCCGACCACCAGGGTGGTGTTGCCGGTCCCGGTGCAGGTCCCGATGGTCTTGTCCACGTAGATCAGGATGCTGTCGAGATACTGCGGCACGCCTGACGTAGGCGCCACCAGAGGCCCGACACCCGTGACTGGGTCGGGGAGCAGGCCCCACGAGCCACCGTTGCCGCCCGTGGTCTGACCGGTGGTGCTGCCGGTCCCCGACACGCTCCCCGGGAGGTCCCCCGCCTTGCAGCCGGGCGCGCACACCGGATCGTCGGTATAGATGAACGTGACCGGCCCCTGCGCCGAGACGGTGCCCCCGCTCACGTTGAACCCCCCGCCCGCCATGATGTACACGCCCCCCGCGAGGACGAGGTTGCCGGTGACGTTCATCCCGCCCCACACGACACCCGGCGACAGCGGGTCGGGGAACGACTTGCCGCCGTTGTCCGACCAGAGTGCGGGCGTGGCGGGAGTGCCGGGCTGGCCGAGGATGGTTCCGTAGCTGTACGGGCCATCGATGTACTGGTCGGTGGCGGAGTCGAACGGCGGCACGTGGGCGCTGAGTGGATCCACCACGAGGTTCGCGCCGGTGTTCCACGGGGGGGTCACGCCCTGCGCGTCACCCGATCCGACCACGTTGTTCGAACCGTTGGTCGTGTTGAGCTGGTTGTTGCCCGAGCTCCCGCCGGTGGTCGTCGCCGCGTTCTTGGAGGTGCAGGTCGGCGACGAAGTCTTGGCCGCCGCCGAGTCGACCATCACCCCGCCGGTGACGTTGAGGATCGTGCCGCCGTTGATGGAGAACGACGCGCAGTCGGTCGGGTCCAGCACAAGCAGCGCGTAGGGAAGGCCGTTGCTCGGGATGTTCACCGCCACCGCAAGTGCGCCAGCGGCGAAGCTCTGAAATCCGAAGACGCCTGCCACGAACGGATGGAAGGTGGACGTCACCTGCACCTGCACGTAGCCCGGTGCCTCGAACGCGGACAGCACGCCGGGCAGTTGCCTGCCGTCGGCGGCGATCGTCGGCACCCAGACGTTGACCACGGTCCCGCCGATGCCGCACTGACCAGTGCCGGATCCGTAGCCGTAGCCGGCCGCGGCCGTACAGGCTGCAGCCACCACGTTGCTCACGTTGAGATTGGTCGTGTCCAGGGCCGCCGCTCCCGCCATCGCAGCGGCGTCGGCGGCGTTCTGGGCCTGGCGCCGCTCCGTGTACACGCGGCCACCGTCGAGGATCAGTGCCAGGACGCCCAACAACACAACCAGGGCCAGGGCGAAGAGGACGATGACCTGGCCGCTCTCGAGTTCACCGGACCGGATGCCTCGCATGACTGGGCTCCTCTTTATGAAGACGGGCCAGCCGTCAAGGCCTGACGGTGACCGTTGAGCATGACGGTGCTTGTTGGAGCTGCGCTCATCTCTTTATCGCCTCCTCGAGGAAGG
>JAJYJR010000149.1 GCA_021789355.1 Chloroflexota bacterium
GCGGGGCCACGCTCGGGGTCGGTCGCTGCGGTATCATCCGCACGCTTGCGGTGGCGAGTGGCCTAACGGTAAGGCACCTGACTCTGGATCAGGGGATTGAAGGTTCGAATCCTTCCTCGCCAGCCAATTCCACAAGATGTAGGGCTCGCGAAACCACCGCACCACCACATCTTGTGGCCTGACGGGGCCGGACTTCGGTCGGCATGGAGCCGACACGATGGTTTGGGCACCTGACTCTACTGATCTTTGGGCACCTGATTCGGGGCGCCCTGATCTGTGGGCACCTGATTCGAAGGGACGCCTGTCCCTCGGACGGGCGGTCGAGCTGTTCCTCGCCGCCAAGGCCGGCGTCATCTGCCTCGAGATCGACGAGGCGACCCAGCACATCGCCCCGATCCGCGACAAGCTACGCGGCCTACCAGCGGGCGATTGGCGGGCGGGAGGGCTGGCACGCCCTCTTCGTCGTGCCGAGCGTCGCGCGCCGGATCTGGTTCCGCCGGGTGGCGGGCCGCCTCGACCTTGATGGCGCCAAGCTCTGGACGGTCACGGCGGATGACCTCAAGGAGGCGGGGATGGGAGCGCCGCTGCACAACCTTCTCGACCTTGATGGCGCCAAGCTCTGGACGGTCACGGCGGATGACCTCAAGGAGGCGGGGATGGGAGCGCCGCTGCACAACCTTGGCCGTGAGGGCGTCAGGGCGCGAGTCCGGGACGTGCTGGTGGATCCGCGAACTCGTTGGAGCACGACGCCGGTGACGAGCCAGGAGTGGCTGGATCTACTCGCGTCGGGGGGCGGCGAGGAGCTTGGCGGGACGTCGAGCTGAACCGGCACCGCCTGAAGCACCACGGCGCCTCGCCTGGCGCTCGATGTGGGTGCCACGGCGGTGTCAGCGGGCAGCACCGAGTAGTTGACGCCAGCGACCTGCGCGGTATCGGTGGTGGGACGAACCTGACGCGCGTAATACCAGTATGGGGAACCCGCCCGCCCTTGCATCACGGCGCCGTCGGTGTCGGGCCGAGCGGCAGGTCGGCAAGTGCTCGACCGTAGGCATCCAACGCACGCACTGCGCTCGGGTATGCGCGACTCGTCAGCCAGGCGAGGTAATGGCCGTGTCCGAGTGACGCGGGGACGTCACCGGCGGCCGTGACCAGGAGCACCCGCGCTGTCCCAGGTGGCACCCGGCCGGCGAGCAGTTGAATGGTCGTTCCTGTCGGCGCCGGCGCGAGGCCCGTGTCGAATGTGAGGCCACTGGCGGCTGAAAATAGCCGGCCCGTGGCGCTGATGCCGCCAGTGTACCGGCCGTTCGCATCCCGGTTGGCCAAGCAGATGATCTCGCGGCCGTCGGCGACGAACAGCAGGGCCGTGGCGTCTGCGTGGGCTACCTGCACGGCGATCTGCCACCCATCGGCAGTCCGGCGTGAGGCAGTCGTAGTCAGGCCGCAGAATGTATCGGGCGCGCTCTGTGGACCCAAGGGTGGTGTGGACGGCGCCACGCCCCCACCAAGATCCGCCAACGCGAGCCCAATCACGCCGGCGCCGAGCACGAGTGCCCCCAACACGCGCGGTTGCCACCAGCCGGATGGACCCGCCGTTCCGCCGCACCCGGATCGTCGCGCTCGCTTCAACGGGTTCATACGTCTCCTTCGTTCCATTCGCGTGATCAGATGACGCCGACGCCGCTCGACACGCCGCCGGCGAGATAGAGGCCCAGGTAGATGGTCTGCAGGTCTACGACGTTGCCTACCGAACGGGCCGGAGGACCGAGCCAGTAACCATCTGGGTCCGCAAACGGCTCGGCGAGGTCGGCCGCCGGCGCGAGGCCGAGTCCTCTTCTGCCAATCGCTGAGGCGCGGATGTCCGGCACGGCTCCCAAGTCCGAATCCCGGAACGCGCCATCAGCGCCGCGCAGCTCCTCAAGATCCTTACGAACGTCCGTCTGCGAGAAACCGATGCTGAGCTCCATGGCAAGCAGCCGTTGCGCAGTGGGAGGTTGACGACGCAGTGCGTCAATCGCCCACTGCGGGATGAGTAGGTGCAGCAGCGACGCGAGGTGCACGGCCATTGGCGCACTGTCCGTGGAGGCTGGGGACGAAATCGACAAACGTGCTTTCGCGACAAGTTCATCTGGCAATCGCAACCCGAGTTCGAGTGCCGTCGCGAGGATGAAGTAGTCGGTGCGCCAACCGTCGGCGACCAGTTTGTCGGACGCGTCCAACTGGTTCAGCCAGCTGGCGACAAGTTCGCCAGCCTGCTTACGGTGATCGTCCGCGTGCGTCGCAATGGCGATCTGCAGCCCGTAGAAGGTCGTCTCAGGCAGGGGCCTGCTTGAGGCAGGCCAGCCAAGCGGTCCGGCACCGGCTATCACGGTCGTCTCGGTCCGCGCTGACGGGCTCCAGCCGAACCCGACGGCAAGCCATGTCGTCTGAGGATCCGAAGGCGCCGACGCATTGGGCGCCAGTAGCCCATCCGCGCGCAGTAGACCGCCGAGAGCGAGGTGCGGAACGCTCACACGGATGCCGTTGGCCTCGCCCACGTCCTGAACCACCCTGACCAACGCCAAACCCGGACCCTCGAGACTTGGCATCGCCCGAAGCTGCGCGGCCATTTCCGCCAGGACGACCTCGAGGCGAGCGCGATAGGGGGCACGTTCGCCGGACGACAGCGCAACGTCGGCCACCTGCCACATCGGTCCTGACTCGTCGGCGAACTGCTGCATACTCATCCCGGGGCGGAGAGAATCCGTCAGGGCGTTAAACAACACCGCAGTCACCCGGGGTGGCACTGGCAGAGCGGCATTGTGAAGGACGGTGACCGCGACCGCGCTGGCTGCCCACGTGGGTTGCTGGCCGTTGTCCCAGCGGTATCGCCCATCGACGCGGAGACGCTCGAGTGCGCGCGCCACGGGGTCGGCCGATGCGGGTCGGCCCAGCGCTCGAAGGGCTTGCGTGGCAAGCTCGAGCGTCTCCAGCACCGGTAACCCCTCCCTCGACCTGGGCGACGTCACATACGATCGCAGCCAGTCGGCCGTGCGGTCGGGGTCCAGCCCCTGCGGCGCCAACCCGAGCTGTCGGCAAAGCTGCAGCATCCACGACGTTCGATAGAGCGATGGTGGCGTGCTGAGGTCCGCGATGTAGGAATAGCCGCCAGCATCCGGACCAGTCGCGGTCCAGCTTTCGTCGACGTAGCCACGTAGAGTTTCGATTGAGGGGAGTCGGGTCGTTGCAGTCGTTACGGAAGCGACTGTCGATGTCGACGAACGATGATCGGCCTGCCGGCCTCCGCTCTCGCAGCCCGCGATCGCCATCGCGACCACGGGAACCAACAGGGGAATGAGCAGGCCGTTCATTCCCCTGCGGCGATCCGACATCACCGGCCGAACCCTACGGTCAGAACCACACCGTGTTCGTTTGGGCATCGACCGGGAACCAGGAACTGCCGAACAGGAAGTTGCCCTGTCCCGCCTCGCTCATGTTCACGAGGTTGCTCAGGGGCCCGGCCGTGAAGCTGACCCCTGCACCCCTCCAATCGTGAGAGTTCCCCCAGTTGTTGAACACGTTCCCAGGGTTATAGGTAGCGCTGTTCGAACCGACACTCCATCCTGTGCCAGGCGGAAGTGAAATAGACGCCAGCCCCACAACGGCCACCGTGAACGTGTCAATGTTACCGACCTGTGATGCGTAGTAGGGATTTGTCCCCATCCATGTGGCAGAGGACGTCCCGGTGTTCGTGGCTTTGTAGGCGCCCAAGTGATATACGGACGCCGAGTACTGTTCGTTGATGTTGTTGGCGCTGCCGCCCGGTGGCGTGATGAGGCGAGACCCGTATCCTGAAAGCGGAACAGTACAGCCGAGCTCGCAGCTCATTGGGGCGACCGTCGAACCGGCAGTTCCGCGGATGGCTGCCGCGTCCGCCGTCGGGTTCCAGTCCGACTTGCTGGGCAGGTCGTGTCGTGGCGCCAGCCAGAGCGCTCCGTTGGGCGCGTTGGACAGTACTTCGGATGTTCCCAATTGCAGGGACTTTGCCCCGACGACGGTCGGGGTGACCCCGACGACCGCGAGTGCGGCGATCATCGCGAGCAGGACGGCGCGCTTCATGCCAGATCGAACCTCCCGTTCTAGCGGCCCATGGCGGGCATCCCGGACGCATCTCCACACTAGTTCACGGGAGCACGAGCGAGGACGCTCGAAAACCCGCCTCGGGGAGAGCGGGGAATCCCGTCATCGTCCCGTACGACCGGCAGGACGTGTTGGCAAGTTGTGGTCGTTGCGGGACTATCGTGCCGTAGTAGCGCGAGCTCGGTGGCGTGGCGGCACGCGGCGAGGTAAGCCGCCGCCCGCGCCCTTCGAGGTCGTCGCGCGCCCGGCGGTCGTGTTCCAGAAGGCCACCACCTGCGCCTCGACTGCCGCGATCGCCGAGGCAACGAGCGAGCTACGCCACGTGTCGAGTGGGCACGGCTCCCTCACGGTACGAGGGGCACGGATCGTCCGCGCGGCAGCGCCCCAGCGCGTCGAGCTCGGGGGGCCGAACCAGGCGTGCAGGGCCAGGGCAACGCCGCGCCGGTTGCCGGCGCCTAGGATGCGCCTGAACGCGGGCCCTCGGGACGGCCCGGATCCCGGCGTTCCCCTGACGACGCTGCCTCGTCGTGGATGCCGGGCGTTGCTCATCGGAGCGCGACGTTCCCATCCGGCTGTGGCGGAGGGCCGCATCGGACCGCAGCGCTCCTAGAGGTCCTGCGGCAGACCCCCGCCTCCGTCCGGATGGCGAGCCCTGCACCGGCCCGAGGGAGATGTGCTTCGAGCACCGATCGATGAGCGTCCCGGGCGGGCTGCGCCGGCGGGGAGGCGAGCAGGAACAGCTGCGAGGGGCAGATCGTGGACGTCTTCGTGGGGCTCGACTGGGGCGAGCAGCATCACCAGGTCCATGCGCTCGACGGATCGGGCAGGCGGTTATTGGAGCTGCGGGTCGCGCATGACCGCGACGGGCTCGGGCTGCTCCGGGCGTCCCTGGCGACCCTCGGCGAGCCGGCCGACGTGGGGATCGCGATCGAGCGTCGGGAGGGCCTCCTCGTCGAGCACCTCTTGGCGTGGGGGCATCCGGTGTATCCGGTGAACCCGAAGGTCGCGGCCAGAGCGCGGGAAGGCTATCGCGCGGCGCCGGTGAAGAGCGACGCGCTCGACGCGTTCGCACTCGCGGACCTGCTGCGCCGGCAGGTCGAGCACTGGCGACCGCTGCGCCGGCCGTCCGAGACGCTAAAGTGAGCTCCAGGCGCTCGTGCGCGATCGGGAGCGCTTCGTCATCGAGCATCGGCGCCTGCAGCACCAGCTGCGGGCCGTCCTTGTCAGCTACTACCCGGGCATCACGCACCTCTTGGAGCTCGCTCGACCGCTCGATCACGCTGGCCTTCCTGCGCCGCTTTCCGAGCCCGGACGCAGCGAGCCGTCTGACGGTCGCGCGGCTCGCCCGCTTCCTGCATCGCGAGGGCTACTCCGGCCGCACGGATGCCTCGATCCCCCTGGGCCGGCTGCAGGCCCAGGCCGCCACACCGAGCGCGGGCACCGATCGGGCCCGCATGCGCACCGCGCTCGCGCTGGCGGATCTCCTCGAGCAGCTCGGCGCGATCCTCGAGCGCTACGAGACCGCCATCGCCGAGCTCGTCGCGCGCCATCCCGACGCCGCGATCTTCGCCAGCCTGCCCGGGGCCGGAGCGATCACGGTTGCCACTCTCGTGGCCGAGATCGGCGAGGACCGCGTCCGATTCCCGTCACCCGGGAGTCTGCTCGCCGAGGCCGGGCTGGCGCCGGTCACCCGTCAGTCGGGCTCCTCCGCCGGGTTGGCTTCCGTTACGCCGCGAACCACCACCTCAGAGCCACCTGGCAGCAGTGGATGCTCACCGCGATCCGCATCTCGCCCTGGACCCGCGCCACCTACGACGGCGGCTCGCCGACCCTTCCCTCGCGCTCCGCGCGGCGCACCGCCAGCTCCAGGTGCCACGACCGCGCCGCGTACATGACCGCGGCCGACCCGACGAGCAGTGCGCCGATGAGTGCGACGGTCGCGGTGCTCACGAGCTTCGGGTGCGCCGCCGGCGTCATGTTCACGGTGAACTGGAAGTCGAAGATCCAGGTCGGCAGCAGACCCTGGTACATGTCGGCGAACGAGGCCGGCAGGGGCAGTGCCGCGATGTTCGGGTACCACACGACGAACCAGATCGCCGCCGCCACGATGATCCCGACCGCGAACCGGCGCGGGTCACGGGACCGCAGCACGAGCCAGGCCGGACCTGTCAGCAGCAGCCCGACCACCAGCGCGACCGCGAGCGGCCCCCCGCTGCCAAGTGGCACGGACACGAGCTGGACGTCCGGCACGACCGTCTCGGCCACCACGAGCGCGAACAGGACGACGACCGCGACGACGGCGAGCGGCGCGAACGCGCGCAGGAGGCGTGCCGGGTCGCCGGCCGACCCGTCAGGGGCGGCGTCCCCCGTCAGTCCGTCGTCCTCCACGTCCGCCTCGAGGCGGTTCCGCGCCGACCACCAGTGCCATCCGGCCGCGAGCCCGCCGACCACGATCACGAGGGCCGCGGCGGCCACGCGCTGCGTGACGATCACGGGGTTGATCACGGATCCGCAGACCTGTGACGTGCCGTCGACGGCGGCGGTGCCCGCGAACACGCACAGCGGCCCCTTGAGCAGCCACAGGATCGCCGGGCCGAGGATCGCGACCGCCGCCGCGACGCGCGCAAGCGCCCACGTCCGGCGCGATGGTCCGTGCCACAGCTCGGCGACGAAGTACGCGAGCCCGAGGAACGTGAACGGCAGCGTCGTCAGGACGTGGTACTGGAACGTCGCGCGGTCGACCCACGCCCACGGCAGGTACTGGCTCGCGGCGGCGAGCACGACGATCCCGAGCGCCAGGCTCCGGCGGCGCCACGCCTGCCACGCGACCCACGGCACCGCGGTGAGCGACAGCCAGAACAGCACCAGGTTGCCCGCGTCGTAGATCAGGGCCTTCGTGTCGCTGCCGAACAAGCCCTGGTACCACCAGACGGGCTTCAGGTCGAAAGGCCACGCCCACCACGGCGACGACGCGGGGTGCGGCACCCGCAGGTCGTTGTGGTAGTTGAACATCGAGTCCGTGAGGTCCCACAGCGTCTGGCCGTGGTTGCCGGCCGGGAACCCGGTCCAGAACTGGTTGCCGAGGGCGACCCACGGCGTGTAGAGCGCGACGTACACGACCACGGGGAGCAGCGTCATGCACGCGAGCGCCCAGAGGAACGGGATCCCGTACGAGGCGCCGGGCAGCAGCCAGCTCTCGCGCGGCGCGTCGGCGGGCGGGTCGACGTAGGTCTTCGGGTCGCCGGGCTGCGGCGGCGGCGCGAGCGGACCCATGCCCCAGCGCGCCAGCAGGAGCGGGGCGCCGTACGCGACGACGGCGAGCGCCACGCCGGCCGCGCCCGCGAGCACGAGCGCGCGCCCGCTCACGGGCGTCGACGCCAGCTGCTGGCCGAGCAGGATGCCGGCGGCCGCGAGCAGCACGCCCACGACCAGCGGCGCGAGCACGGCGAACCGGAGCTCGTCGACCGTCCAGCGCATCGACCGGACCGCGATCCCGGCCGCGAGCAGCAGCGTGATCCCGATCATCAGGATGAGGAACGTCACGTTGAGCTGCGGGTGGGTCGTGTCGGGCGGCGCGCTGATCGAGTAGTAGCCGAGGATCCCGGCCAGTCCCGCCATCGCGACGAGGGCGACCGTCCGGCCGAGGCCGCTGCGGAGCAGCGTGAGCAGCCCGATCCCGCCGATCGCGTAGAACCCGACCCACTTCGAGGCGCACGCGAGCCCGAGCAGCAGCCCGAGCAGGGGCAGGCCCACGAGCAGCGCGGATCGCCCGCGCCAGCGCCCGAGGGCCATGGCCGCGAAGACGACGTACGCGGCCACGATGAAGAGCCCGGCATAGATGTCGTTCATGCCGATCCGCGAGTTCGCGAAGAACATCCCGTCGACCATGGCGATCGCGCCGACCGCCAGGGCCACGGATCGTCGCCGGAAGAGGATCCGCGCCAGCAGGTACAGCAGCGCGATCATCAACGATCCGGCGATGACGCCGGGGAGGCGCCAGGCGAAGGCATGGCTCCCGACGTCGACGGCGGCCACGGTCCCGGACGCGGAGATCGCCAGGAGCTGCTGGCGGTCGCCCGACGGGTTGTCGGGCTGCTGATCCATCGCCCATGCGGCCGGGGTGAACGGCAGGTTCGCGTTGGCGTAGACGGCGTTCCCGTGCGGCTCGACGACGTAGATCGTCGGGGTGCGGCCGTCCGGCGCGGTCCCGAGCGCGTGGATCATGTCGGACGGCTCGTCCCACGTCACGTTGGTGACTGCGCCGGGCATCGACACGGGTGACGCGAGCGTCGGGGGACCGTCGAACGTGCCGTTCGTCGTCGGGAGCTGGACGAGCTGCAGCGAGTCGCCCGACGCGACGTAGAGCGTCGGATCCCCGATGTCGCTCGTGTTCGCGAGGTCCATTCCGAACGCCTGGCCGGGCAGCGTTACGGAGAACACCGTGTCGAGCGTGGCCGCATCGAGGAAGCGGACCGAAGTCCCGCCGGCAACGGCGTAGACCGCGGACGAGCCGACGTGGGCGGCGCTGCCGAGCGCGTCGAGGTCAGCCTGGATGTTCGTCTGCTGCTGCGACGTCAGGAACGCGGACACGACGACGCTCCGGAGCCCCGCCTTCGCGGTCGCGAGCTGCTCCTGGTCGGCGACGAGCGCCTGGCGTGCCTTCGCCAGCGCGGCATCCTGCGCGGCCGTGCGCGGCGAGACGGCCTCGTCGCGCTGGACGGTCGCCGTGTCCGTCGTCACGGCCTGCTGCCATTTTGAGACCGCCGCCGGCAGGTCGAACACGGGGCCGGACGACACGCCGAGCGCGGTGGCCAGCGCCTGCAGCTTCGTGGGGTCGGGCGACTTCGTGAGGTCGACCGTGACGTTCGTGACGGGTTCCAGCGGCACGATCCCCTGGACCGGGCCGGTCCCCGCCCGGTGGCTGGCTGTGGCCCGTCCGAGCACGGCGCCCGTGCTCGCGTCGAGGCTCACGAGCTGGCCCGCCGTGGTGGCGGCGAGGAGCGACCCGCCCGTCGCGGCCACCTCGAGCCGCTGGACGGGTCCGCCGGCGCCGGGACCGGCGAGCCGCGTCGCCGCGAGCGTCGGGGAGCCGCTCCGTCCGCTCGCCCGGAGCGCGTCGAGGTTCGCCGTCGGGAGCCACCAGATCGAGCCGTCGGATGCCGCGGCGTACACGACGTGGGTCACGGTGTCGACGGAGACGGCGGTCGCGCCCGCCACAGGGAGTGTCGCGACCAGGCCGCGCGTCTGGAGGTCGTAGGCGCGGACATCCGTTCCCGTCGCGACGTAGAGCCGATCGCCGTCGCGGCCCGTCGTCAGGCCCGGATCGCTCCACAGCGGCTCTTTCGCCACGGACTTCACCGGCGCGTCGAGCTGGCTCGTGCCGGTCACCCGGTCGTCACCGAACGCGACGATCCCCACCGCCATCAGGTACTTCGCGAGGTGGGGGTGCGTGAACTCGTAGATCGAGTGCGGCATGCCGTAGCGCCAGTCCTGGAGGAACTCGGTCGCCGTCCGCGCGTGATAGATCTCGTCGAAGTACATCCCGTACGGCTCGGCCAGCCGCCAGGTCCGCAGCGTGAGCGCCGAGATCACGAGCAGCGCCATCACGAACAGGTCCAGGCGGCCGATGCGCCCGCCGCCCTCGCCGTGAAGCGTCCGGCTCCGGTCGGCCCGCACCGAGCCGGGCCCGAGCATCCCGCGAATGGCCGACAAGCCCCACCGCGTCGCGGCCCGCGGCTGCCACTCGGCGACGGGCATGGCCGCGGCGGCGGCCCCGGCGGGCAACTCCTCTGCGAACGTGCGACCCGGTACGAGGGCGACGGTGGAGCATCGAGGCGTCACCCTGCCGACCGACGCCGGACGCTCCGGGTGGCCGCCCGACCCGCCTCCGAGTGGGGCGCCGACGGCGATTCGAAGCGCCACAGCGGGCCTCGCGTCGCTGCCGCGGGGCGGCGCGTCCCGGCCGACATCCGGCCCCTCCCCGAGCGCCAACGTCTCGAACGGTTCGGGCACCTCCCCGACCGGGCACCGGCGCGCGAGCCAACGCACGGGACAGAGCGACGCCAGCGCGAGCAGGAAGACCATGACGTGACCGGCCTCCGACATCGTCACGCCGAGCTCGGACCGGAATGGGGTCGCCTGCAAGGTCGGTGATGTTCGGCGTCGCATAGACCAGCAGCGTCAGCGCCATGGAGGTTCCTGAAGGATGCCACTGCCAGTACGACAGTGGCCGCCAGCCAGCGCAGCGGGATCAGCGCGAGGAGCATCAGCACCACGAAGATGAAGATAGATAAGCTCCGATCCACCGATCGACGCGGCCTGAGGAGCTGCTGGAACGAAGAATCAGGCGCCCGCTGAACTGGGAAGATGGCGTTGAGAAGCCCATCAACCCCGGCGCAGCGGAGCACCTGACGGAT